>DWYL01000004.1 GCA_019118685.1 Candidatus Blautia merdipullorum | reverse complement strand
ACCATATTATCATTATAGAGTTTTTGTGTCAATATTTTTCCTTTTCCTCTGTTAAAGCGGCACATATACGCTATTTATTATAGCAGAATCCTATTTTATTGTATAGTAAAAAACTGAGAGACAGGATCTCCTGCCTCTCAGACACTCATCCGGGATATGCACACTCCCTGGGTGGATTTTATAAAGACAGGGGAACCGGATCCTGCAGCATGGCCCTTATACACAGGCTATGACAGCATGGTAAGGATTTTTGACCGGAATACCCGGACAGAAAGACTGGACCGGACAGGGCTTATGGAAGTATGGAAAGACCTGCGCTTTTACGAAGAATAAAGGAGGAAAACAAAATGTTCAGTTATGCTTCAAAACACAATGATCCCAAAGCTCACTTAGGCTGGAGTGAACGTATCGGGTACGGGATCGGAAACTATGGTATGGCATGGATCAACGGTATTATGTCTGCGTTCTTTATGCTGTATCTGACCAATGTATCCTTTATAGATGCCGGAGTTGCCGGCGTTCTTATCGCTGTGTCCAAAGTATTCGACGGAGTCAGCGACCTTATCATGGGAGGCATTGTAGACCGGACAAAGTCCAGATTCGGAAAAGCCCGGATATGGCTGGTAAGAATGTGCATTCCCCTTGCCATTTCCACGCTGCTGCTTTTCTCTATCCCTTCCTCCTGGTCGGATATAATAAAATATGTCTACATGTTTATCTTATACAATCTGGTAAATTCTGTTTTTTATACTTCTATGTACGTACCCTATAACTCCATGAATTACCTGATGACCCAGAATACCTATGACCGGGGCGTCCTGGGAAATATGAACATGATCTTTCAGACTCTGGCAAACATTACCATGAATACCTTCTTTATTTCCTGGCTGAATTTCTTCGGGGAAGGAGATATGTATGACCAGCAGGCATGGACAAAAACCTTTATTGTGATCGGTCTGATCGTGATCGCAGCAAGTGTTCTCTGCTTCCTTGGCACAAAGGAACGTACTGCAGTTTCTGTTCAGCAGACAGAAGATAAAAAAGACAGTGTTTCTCCTCTTGTGGCAGTAAAAGCCCTGTTTAAAAATAAATATTGGGTTATCATGACCATCTGTATGTTCCTGATCTTCTTTGTCATTGTTATGTACTCTGTAGCTGCCGCTTATTACGCACAGTATGTGCTGGGAGACATTGACTATTACGGGCCTATCAACAATGCCCTTTCCGTTTCCCAGTTTGTGATCATGTTCCTGACTCCTGCTTTCATGAAAAAGTTCGGAAAGCACAGAACCTATCAGGTAGGTCTGTTCGCCATTATCATCGGTTTCGCCGGTACGGGGCTCTGCGGTACCAATCTGCCTCTGCTGATCCTGTTTAATATCATTAAAGGTATCGGTCTGGGCGCTTCCGGAGGAATGGCCTTTGGCATGGTCTCTGATACCATCGAATACGGCGAATGGAAAAACGGCGTAGTAACTGTAGGTATGGGCAATGCAGGAGTAAGCGCCGCCCAGAAACTGGGCCTTGGCCTGGGACAGGCCGTCCTTGGCTGGGTTCTGGCAGGCTCCGGCTTTAATTCCGCCGAAGCTGTCCAGTCTGCTGCAGCCCAGAGCGCTATCACTTTCTGCTACAACTGGATCCCGGTAATCTGCGTGGCCCTGTGCATCAT
Source organism: Candidatus Blautia merdipullorum (assembly GCA_019118685.1). GTDB lineage: Bacteria > Bacillota > Clostridia > Lachnospirales > Lachnospiraceae > Blautia > Blautia merdipullorum. The sequence goes on along the minus strand of DWYL01000004.1, from coordinate 7,437 downwards.
CCTGATGTTCTTCTATCGTCTGGATAAAGAGATGCCCCAGATCCGCCAGGAAATGGCAGAGCGGAGAAAAAACTCCTGAAAAGATTCTTTTCTTTGACCGAAAAAGAGACAGTCGGAAATCATTTTTTGAAATCTGGCTGTTTCTTTTTTTCATTATCCCATCATCAGTCCTGCCAGAACCACGCTGGCAGCAATACCTCCAAAGGTAGCTAGAAGGGCTCCTGCTATGGTATACCTTGTTTTGTTTACCTTAGCTGCGATAAAGTATACGGATACTGTATAAAAAATAGTTTCCGTACAGGACATCATAATGGAGGCGATCAGTCCCACCCTGGAATCTGTACCGAACTCCTTAAAAATATCCAGAACCAGACCGGTAGCCGCACTGGAAGAAAACATCCGGACAATCGTCAGCGGCACCAGCTCCCCCGGAAAACCTGCATATTCTGTGATCTTTCCGATACTTTCTCCGATCAGATCCAGAAATCCGGAAGCCCTGAGGACCCCCACCGCCACCATCAGCCCGATCAGGGTAGGCAGGATCCCCACCACCGTTTTCAGCCCATCCTTTGCTCCTTTTACAAACTCTTCATACACTTTACATTTATTTACCAGACCATAAGCCACGATATAAAAGATTACCAGAGGAATGCTGATCTGAGAAAGAAAGATCAAGATCTTCATTTGGGCACCTTCCGGCCTTTTTATCATTTTACGCAGAAGAACGCAAAAAAAGAAGCCGCATCCGCCAGCTTCTTTCCCTTCACATACACTCACATTAAAACAGGTCACTGTGTGAGCCGGTTCTCGTTAGATAAAGGATCAACTCATCTCCATCTATCTCATAAATCAACAGCCAGTCCGGAGTAATATGACATTCTCTGCATCCTGTATACTTTCCCAGCAAACTATGATCCCTAAATTTTTCCGGCAAAGGTTCCTGGTTCGCCAGAATGCTGATTACCTCTTCAAGCAGCCGAATATCATACCCTCGTTTTACTATCCTTTTATAATCCTTTTTAAAAGCAGACTGGTATTTAATCGTCAGCATTCAGATCCTCCATAAGTTCTTTTACAGATGAAAAGCCTTTACTTAAACCGATTCCATTTCTGGCGTCTTCAATTGCCTGCCTTGTTTCTTTATTGGGTATATCACCGCTGATCTCAAAAGGAATTCTATATTCTCTTACTGCTTTTTTGGCAAATATAGTAAACGCTGTTGTCATGGTCATTCCCATATCATTGCAAAAATCCTCGAACTGCTTCTTTAAGTCCGCATCCATACGGATGTTTATATTTGTCTGCGCCATATGAATACCTCCTAATTTTCATTGATTCTTCGCCCCTTAGTGTGCAGAGAGCCAAACGATTCTTATACACTGAGGGTGTGCTAATTCTTTTTCTAACATTATCATATTACAATGTATATACATTGTCAATAAATTTTAGCATTTTATATTGGAAGGTTTAAATTCATTTTTTAACCGTACTGATCATCGGAACTGTACGGTTAGATTTCCCAAAAACCAATTTTTAACCGTATAGGCCAACAGAAAAATACGGTCAAATTTCCAAATTTCATTTTTTAACCGTACTGACAGACGAAAAAATACGGTTATATTCCTAAAAATCAAATTTCAACCGTACAGACCAACAGAAAAATACGGTTATATTTCCAAAGATTCTATTTTTAACCGTACAGATTAACAAGAAAGTACGGTTAAAATAACCTAAAATCAAATTCTAACCGTACTTTCCTGCTGAAAAGACCAGATTTATTTCTTAGATGAAGTCAAATACCCCAAACGCAAGCATTTCTGACCTCTTCGATGGCCCTTTCACTTTTTATTTTACTGTAAAAGTTCTCTGTAAAATATGTACTGCTGCATGACGCCGCTGCAGTCTTTATATCGCTCAAAGGGGAATCCCTGGGGATAATGTTTTTCCAGGGCCTGGCGGATATGGGTGTCCACAGGAAAAGCCTCCATCTGATGGAGAGCAAAGAGGCAGATACAGTCTGCTACCTTGGCTCCCACTCCGTAAAGCTTTTGCAGTTCTTCCCTGGCCTGGAGATAGTCCATCCTCTGTACCTCTTCCAGAGAAACCTGACCTTCCAGGATCATCTGGGCTGTTTTCTTTACATATCTGCTCCGGTATCCCAGATTACAGTCCCGCAGTTCTTCCTCACCGGCTGCTGCCAGGGCCGCCGGGCCGGGAAAAGTATAGTAAACTCTTCCCCCGCTGCCCTGCCTTCTTTCTCCATATCTTTCACAAATGTTAGAGATACATCTGCGGATCCGGGGAATGTTGTTTTGCTGGGAAATGAGAAAAGATACGATCATCTCCCACAGATCCTGTCTCAAAATCCGGATTCCCTGTCCGAGATTGGCCGCTTCTGTAAGATATCCATCCTTCTCGTCAATCTGTCTTATAAAACTTCCGTAATCTGTTTCCAGATCAAAATAGGACTTCCAGAAGTTTTCCATCTCCTCCGGGGAACAATAAAATTCACACACCGGTCCCTGCTGCCAGATTTCCAGATATTTATCTGCAGCCACTATGGCAAACCGTCCTTCTCCCAGCTCTTCCATGCGGAAGCACTGTCCCGACCGGTGGATCTGCCCTATGTCAAAATACTCCAGCTCTTTTTTTATCCTTTGTTCCATAGGCCTTTACCCTCTCCCTGTAGTTTTCCATATTCCTGTTTTATATCTGGCGAAAGAAATAAGATAATTGGCCAGCCATCCCATGGGAACTGCATACCATACAAAGGCAATGCCGAATCTGGGGGCCATGGTCACCGCCACGGCCACACGGATACCCAGATTTACCAGATTTGCCACAGTAAACATCTTCATATCTCCCGCACCTCTTAAAAGACCGTCGGTGATCATTTTCAGTCCGATAAAGCTGAAAAAGAAACCGATAAACCGCATATAGGACATACCGGTATTCAAAGCCAAGGCCGTACCCTCCTCTCCCAGGAACATCAGGATCAGAGGTCTGTAGAAGATCTCCAGGATTACACAGAGCAAGATTCCAAAGCCAAATACAATACCGTAAGCTGTGTGGTATCCTTTCACCACCCGTTCCTGCTGCTTGGCTCCCAGGTTCTGGGCTGTAAAAGAAGACATCACATTTCCCATGGCCGCCATAGGCACGATACAGATACTCTCGATCCGCATTCCCGCAGAGTAGCCTGCCAGCATCTGGGCGCCGAAGCTGTTGACCACCGACTGGACCAGCATCATACCGATAGAAACTGTAGACTGCTGGAGAATGGAAGGAAGGGCGATCCTGCACATAAATCCGAACTCTCTCTTATCAAACCGCCGGATTTCCTCCCCTGTCTGATAGCCTGTCATTTCCCGGATAAAGATCAGAAAGGCCATAACCGCAGAAATTCCCTGGGCAATAAGGGTAGCCCAAGCCACACCGGCCACCCCCATATGGAAGCTGCACACCATGATAAGATCCAGGGCCACATTAAACACCGAAGAAAAGATCAGCAGATACAAAGGGATACGAGATTTTCCCAGAGCATTGAACATGGCAGACAGCACATTGTACATAAAAAGAAAAGGCAGTCCCATAAAATAAATATTCAGATATGTTACCGCATCTTCCATGATATTTTCCGGGGTATTCAAAACCTCCATGATCTGGTCTCCCAGAAGTAGTCCGATCCCTCCCAGCATCAGGCTGACAACAAGGAAGGAAATCAGGGCGGTACTCACGGAAGTTTTCATCCTCCTGTAATCCCTGGCTCCAAAATACCTGCTGACCAGCACCGAGGCGCCTACTCCTCCTCCGATAGCGATAGAGATAAACACATTTGTCAGGGAATAAGAAGCCCCCACTGCCGCCAGAGCGTTCTCGCTGACAAACCGGCCAACTACCACAGAATCCACCATGGTATAAAACTGCTGAAATAAATTTCCGATGATCATAGGAAAAGCAAAAAGCAGCAGGGCCTTTAAGGGCTTTTCCCGGATCAGATATTCTTTATCCATTACTTATCTCCTGTCTGTCTTTAGTATCTTTCATTCTGCAAATATTTATTATGCTTAAAAGGATTTTGCCTAATCTTTTTCAATGTGATTTTCATCAATAAACTCTCTTATAATATCTGAAAATACTTTTCCATACTTCTGATATTTATTATTACCTACCCCATTGATCTCCAGCATTTCTTCCCGGCTCACCGGAAGGTATGTGCTCATCTCCCGAAGGGTCTTATCTGAAAAGATAATATAGGGAGGAATATGGGCTTCCTGGGCCATCTGATACCGTTTCTGCCGAAGGATCTCGAAAAGCTGAGGATATCTGGTCTCCCCGCCTGCCTTTACCTTCTGTTTCTTGGGCCTGGTCTCTTCTTTTTCCTGCTGTCTTGGCAGCTTCAGGGCCACCGGTTCCGGGCTTTCCATTTTCAGAAACTCCCTGCCCTTTTCCCCTAATTTCAGCACCGGATAATCCCCGGAAGTAAGAACCAGATAATCCTTTACCAGCAAGTCATTGATGATCTGGCGGATACGGGCGGCGGTTGTCCCTTTCAGTTCTCCGTAATGAGGATTTGCTTCCAGACCGAACTGCCGCACTTTCTCCGTCTTGGCTCCGTGGACTCCGTCACAGACAGCCACGATCCCATAGCGCTCTCCTGTAGATCTTACCAGTTCCAGAATACTTCTGGTCTCCCCGGTCACGTCCAAATCTTCAAACTCTGTAAGGCAGTTCTTACAGTTTCCGCAGTAATTTCCTCCGTACTCGCCAAAATACCGGAGGATATACTCCCTGAGACATTCATTGGTGAAACAGTAAAAAGTCATCTTCCGCAGTCTTTCCAGGTTCCGTTCCCGGATCAGGGCCTGTTCCTCAAAATCCAGCTCCTCATTCCCCTGCTGCTGGATCAGAAATTCATTCATCTTCACATCCTGAGCCTTGTAGTAAAGGATACACTCCCCAGGCTCTCCGTCCCTGCCTGCACGGCCTGCTTCCTGGTAGTAGCTTTCAATATCTTTGGGCATATTGTAATGGATCACAAACCGGACATTAGACTTGTCAATTCCCATGCCAAAGGCATTAGTAGCCACCATAATGGGTTTTCTGTCATAGATAAAGTCCTCCTGGTTTTCCTTCTTCTCCTTATCGGAAAGGCCTGCGTGATACCGTACCGCCGGATACCCTTCCCCCAGAAGGGTTTCGTGGACTTCCTCCACCGTCTTCCTGGTACTGCAGTAAATAATACCGCTTTTCTCCGGATTTTTTCGCAGATACTCCAGCAGGGCTCCCGTCTTGTCCTTGGGCTTTTCCACTGCAAAATAGAGATTCTTTCGATCATAACCTGTAACCATGATCTTAGGGTCCCGAAGCCCCAGAATACAGAGAATGTCTTCTCTGACAGCTTTTGTAGCCGTAGCTGTATAAGCTCCGATCACCGGTCTTTTGGGAAGCGCACTGATAAAATCTACGATCTTCAGATAACTGGGCCGGAAGTCCTGTCCCCATTGAGAAATGCAGTGAGCCTCATCCACTGCCACCATGGAAATTTCCACCGCCTGGATCAGAGAGAGAAAAGAATCTGTCATCAGCCGTTCCGGGGCTGCATAGATGATCTTATATCTTCCCTGCCGTGCCAGTCCCATGGCTTTCCTGTACTGGCCTTCAGTGAGAGAACTGTTTATGTAAGCTGCATGGACGCCAGCTGCATTTAAAGCAGAGACCTGATCTTTCATAAGAGAGATCAGGGGCGACACTACAATCGTGATTCCAGGGAACAGGAGAGCCGGAACCTGGAAGCAGATAGACTTCCCGGCTCCCGTGGGCATGATCCCCAGCACATCCCGGCCGGAAAGGCTGCTGTCTACCAGTTCCTCCTGCCCTTCCCGGAAAGTATCATAACCAAAAATCTGTTTTAATATTTCAAATTTATCCATAATCCTCCTTTGATAGTGCGGAGGCAGTCACTTCCTCCCTGTTATAATAAATCTTATTGTAGCAGAAAACTGCCAAGAAAAACAGAACCTCCGGAATTTCTCTCTAGAATCCTGATTCAAAATCTCCTGAAGCGAAGATTTTCTTTCTCATTTTTAAACTATATAGATATATTCTCTATATACTCGATTCATTATAGGCAGAATTTATGCATATAATATAAAAAACTTTCAGGAGCGGAAAAATGAATTACTCAGGAATCGGCAAACGGATAAAAAAATACCGGGATGCAGCCAAGATGACACAGCAGGAGCTGGCAGAAGCCACAAATTATTCTATCCAGCATATCAGCCATATAGAAAACGGTCAGACAAAACTCAGTCTTAAATGTCTTCTCTCTATTGCCAGCGCCCTCCAAATATCTGTGGATCAGTTGGTATGTACAGATGTTCCTTCTTCTTCTGTTGTTCTGGATCAGGAAATCCAGGACCTTTTAAAGGACTGTTCTCCTCAGGAAAAGCAGGTTCTGTTAGAGACTCTGAAACTCATGAAGTCCAATCTGAGAAAAGTCCGCCCGGATGAAAAGTAAAGGGTCAAAGCAGTAGATCATAACAGATCATTGCTTTGGCCCTTTTTGATATTATAAAAATTTCTGCACGTCTTTCATCAGAGATTCCTCTGTCCGCACAATGTCCCTGGCCAGATTCATACTCTGTCCCGAGGCATTTTTATATTCGTTGATATACCCTCCCAGAGTCTGGATCCCCATATTGCAGCCGTCCATGACCAGTTTTGCTACCTGGCTGCTGTCGTCTTTCATCATCAGTTTCATCTCTGTAGTCAGTTTAGAAAATGCCGACGCCATCATTCCCGGCTCCTTTTCCTTGCTGCCGTCTTCCATGAGCATTTTTGCCGCCTTTTCCTCATAAGCCTTGTGCTTCTTGTCATAAGTATCCATCAGTTCCTTCAGCTCTTCGTTCTTCACATAATCTCTCATCTGGTCAAAACTATTGATGGCCATTTTGCAGCCCAGGCTGCACTCTCTCAAAAGCCCTCTGGTCTGTGCGTCCATTATGATCCCTCTTTTCTGTTTTTTGTCAAAAACAGTATTCCCCGGGAAAGCCTTCTTTACTCCCGTCTTTTTTATCGGATCAGGATCTCGGTTTCTAACTTAGGATCTTCCGGAGTGCCGGTAACGGTCAGCCTTCTTTCTTCCCCTTCAAAAGTATAATTCTGGGTATAAACTCCCTTTTCCTTAAGCTGGTCTGTTATATCAATTTCCTTATCTCCTATGGTCAGCCCCAGCCGTTGGGAGTCCTTATGGTAGACCAGGGTCACATAATATTCTCCATTTTCCCCGTATTCATGGACCACTGTGATCTGTGTCCCGTCCTCAGCATGAAGCACTGTCTCATAAGGGGTGGACGCCTCCTGATCCACAGTCACATTTTTAAATACCATGGCAATCTGCTGAACGGCCTCTCCTGCTGCCTGGCGGATATCCGT
>DWYL01000168.1 GCA_019118685.1 Candidatus Blautia merdipullorum | reverse complement strand
CGGCGGCTTTAGGAGGGAGCCGCCATGAAGCACACTGACCGCCGACAAATTCAGACGATATTTGCACTATCGTCAAAAAAAGCCCGGCCACCGAACAGGCCCCGTCTGGCAGCCAGTGCGAAAATTGTCACAATGTAACTGAATACCGTGCTTTTTGCGCTCGAATAGCTTTCTGCTGTCCGGGCGCTTTTTCATACCTGTGGGGCCGGAAGATCGGGCCAACATGGCCCGAACCTTGCCCCCCCAGACCGTCCGAAAACTCGATTTTTAGGCATAAAATCAGCCCCTTTCTTTCATCTTGTGTCATTGAAAACTGAATAAAATACACAGGATGAAGAAAGAGGCTTAAGCCTGTTCCATCAATTCCATCATTTTTTGAGATCCAAGGAGATTCCTGGCTCTTTCCAGATTATATCCTAGACAGAAGAGCGCAAATTCCCCAGCCACTTTTCGCATTCCTTTTAGTAGAAAATAAGTGGCTCCCATGGCTCGTTTTATAGTTCCAAATGGATGTTCCGACAGACACATCCGCTGCGTCATTTTCTCCCGGTTTGGTTTCAGAAAGAATTTTACAATCTTCTTCTTTTCATAATGATATTTCTCTTTCGATGCTGTTTCTTCTGGTTTATTTCCTTCTGCTTCCAGCCAATCCTTACATGGTTTCTCCAGCTGATCTTTTGTAAAATCAATTTCTTTCCATTCGCCTTTTCCTTTGTAACACTTATTTCGGTTTGGGCAATGCCTGCAGGCATTTTTATTCGCATAACGTATATTTCCGTTTTTCTTTATGCATTTCTGTCGTAGGATTTCTCCTGCTGGACAGTATACCAGATTTTGTTCAGGGTCTCTGACAAAATATCCTGTTTTCGCCTTTTCCAGCATTTCTTCCTGACTGCCATATACTCTGTCTTTTTCTGGTTTTTCATCCACTACTTTCCGGCGCACAGTCTCTACTTTCATGTCCTGTATCACTGATTTATAAGCTTCCGGTATCTGTCCCGCATGCAGGGCTTTCTTTAATTCCTCTGGGGCTGTGCTGGTAAGATCTGCTTTCGCTTTTTCATAGGGTATTTCGATTTCGTAACCATCTTTTCCGTCATCTGTTATGACATGGGGAATTATTCCATTTTCCAGACAGCTTACCATATCCTCCGTATTCTCATAACCCTTATCAGCCACCACCTCTACGATATTTTCTGGTTCAGCTTTCTTTATTTCCTCCATGGTACTTTCCAACAAACCATGGTCTGTCACCTGATTCGTCATTTGAAAATCCCGGATCAGATGTGTTTCGGAATCTACTGCCGTTTGTGGATTATATGCTACTGCAAAACCGTTCTTATTTTTCATAAGTTTTGCATCTGCATCCGTGATAGATAACTGTGATACTCCGGTTTCCTCCATTAACTTCTGATACTCCAAATATCTGGCAAGACGTTCCTGAACTTCTTTTAGTTTTGCTTCAAGCTCTTCTCTGGTTAATTCCCCGGGAATCTCGTCTGACTCTTCCTGTTTATCCATCTCGTTAAGTATCCGCAGATATTCATCTGTATGTCCGTTCAGCCACTTGATCCGGTCATCCAGCTTATTTTTTGTGAAGTTATTATCTTTCGAATTATTGGCCTGGATTTTTGTTCCGTCCACTGATGTAAATCCCCATTCCACCGCACCGGAAATCCGACGGTTAAACTCATTAAAGATTTCCTTAAGGCTGTCTATATTGTCTTTTCTGAAGTCTGAGATGGTACGGAAATCAGGTTCTACACCACCAGTCATCCATTTCACTTCAAGATTCACCTTACAGCTTTCTGCCAGCTTTCGTGAAGAACGGATTCCTTTTCTGCTTCCGTAAATATAAAGCTTGTAAAGGCTTTTCGGATCATAGGATGGACGACCTTCCACAGCCGCAGCTTTTACACCATATTTCTTCATGTCAAGATGTTCCACAAACGCATCAATTATTCTTGCAATACTTTCTTCATCTACAAATGCATCCCATGAACAGCACATCAGCTGATTACGGTCAAATCCGGAAACATATGGCATATCATCACACCTCGAAAAAGATTTTTTCTCTGGTTTTATTATACTATATTTGAACCATAGATGCATGATTTCTGTGTACTTTATTCAGTTTTCAATGTGCAGTATAAATGTCTATATTGAACACTCATAAGAGTGGCTCAATCTTAATTTCGATGAACATTCATCTTAGTTTTCGGACAGTCTCCCCGGTGCCGTTCCCCGCCGCCTGATTGAACGCGGGGCCATTTTGGAGGGCATTTTCCCTCTGGCCCCCGACCTTCCCGGCGTAGAGGTCAAGGCGTTCCTGATTGCCCTGTCCCATCTTCCGGGGGCGGCGGAACTGGCCGCAAAACTGCCGAAATCCGGGGACAAGCCGTAAGTCCCTTGTTTAGCAAGGGCCGTTTTCTCCATTACGGAGCGTGGCTCGGGACGGAGCGCCAGCCCTCCTACAAGGAACGGCTGCGGGCGGCCATCTGCGATGCCCTTGCAAAAGGCCCGGGCAGCTTTGACGCCTTTTTGCAGCTCATGGAGGAGTCTGGCTATGCGGTCAAGTGGGGACGGGGCGGTGCGATCTCGTTCCTTGTACCAGGGCAGCAGCGGGCCACCCGGCTCCGTTCGTCCACCCTCGGGGAAGGCTTTGATCCCGGCGACATCCGGGATGTAATTGCGGGCAAGCGCCCCT
>DWYL01000167.1 GCA_019118685.1 Candidatus Blautia merdipullorum | reverse complement strand
CTGGAAGAAAGGCTCCGCAGCAAATATCCCAGGATGCTTCCCATCGGATCCGGAGCCTGCACCCGCTGTGCTTCCTGTACTTATCCTGACGCACCCTGCCGCTTTCCGGATAAGACCTTTGCTTCCATGGAAGCCTACGGTATGCTGGTCACTCAGGTATGTCAGGATAATGGGCTTCCTTACTATTATGGCCCCTGCACAATTGCATATACCAGTTGTTTTTTGCTTGAATAAATAGTAAAATAAAACATAATAGACTTTTACAGGAGAAGGAAATGACAACAATACTGGAGAAGATTAAGGATTCTGTAGAACAGGGACACTATAAAGTAACGGAGCAGCTGATCGATCAGGCTCTGAAAAAACATATGCCGGCTATACGCATTGTAGAAGAAAGCATGGTTCCCGCTATGCGGCAGATGGGTGAAAAATACAAAAATGACCAGGCAGACATCCCTAAAATTCTTTCCTGCGCCAGGTGCATGCGGAAAGGCCTGGATCTTCTCACTCCTTATCTGGAAACAGAGCGGGGGCTCTATGTGGGAACCGTGATCCTGGGCACAGTAGAAGGAGATCTTCATGATGTTGGGAAAAATCTGGTCGCCATCATGTTCCGCAGCGCCGGTTTCAAAGTGATCGATCTGGGTGTAGACATCTCAGAAAAACAGTTTTTGAAAGCAGTAAAAGAAAATCCGGATGTCTCTATCGTATGTCTTTCCTCTCTTCTTACTACAGCCTGTCCTGCTATGAAACATGTGGTAAAGGCTCTCCGCCAGTCCGATACAGAGCATCGTCTGAAGATCATGGTAGGAGGCGGCGCTGTCACCAAAGAATTTGCCGACTCCATTGGTGCAGATTCCTACACAGAAAATGCCGTGGACGCCGCAGAAGTAGCCAAAACCTTTATCGTCTGACTCAGGGAGGAATCCGCATTGCAGCTTACATCTATTTTGCTTTATGAAAGTCTGAAAGAACAATTTGATATAGCCGATTACCGGCTTCTCTCCAAAAACCAGCCCCTTGCCCGCCCCTTTTTTTACGAGGCAGACAGGGGGCTTCTGAGTAACCATATTTATCTTACTGAGGAGATCCTGGATCTATCGTCCATGCCGGAAGATGTGGTTCTTGTCATATGTCAGAAAACCAGGAATTCGTTTCTTCCGGAAGGCCGTTTTTCCTGTATTCTATTATCCTGCGATACATCTGTACTCCATGTATTCAATGCCATACAGAGAATCTTCGACCACTATGAGAGCTGGGAACAGCAGCTGATCTCTGTATGCCATCAGGACGGCACTTTAGATGAGCTTCTGCAGCTGTCCATGCCGGTATTTAGAAATCCTTTATGCATCCTGGCCAACGATGGTTCTCTGGTAGCTCAGTCCGCACTGGAAGAGCTTCCCGATATGGAGTCCTTTTTCCAGGATGCTTCCGTGCGTATTGATTATCTGAATTCTTTTAATCAGGATCCGGCCTGCCGGATTGCACCTGAAAGCAAGGTTCCTGCCCTGTTTCCTGCTTACATTACCGGGTACCGTTCTCTGAACATAAATCTTTTTCTCAACGGCCAGGGGCAGTACAGGCTTTCCGTCATCGAAAAAGAGGAGGCAATAACTGATGCTGACCATTATCTGATCACGGTTCTGGCTCACCAGGCAGAGTATATCCTTCACAGAATGTATTCCGAATCTTCTTCCAGAAGTACTACCCTGCAGTCTATCTTTCAAAGCGTACTCTCGGACCGGACCGCAGATTATATGAACATCAGCCATTTACTGAACAGCGTGGGATGGCTGCCTCACCACAGCTATCTCTGTTCTGTGATACAGACTTCCGGAGATGTCCATGCTTCTCTGAATGCAGATACGGTGTGCAGTTTTATCGGGACAAAATTTTCCGCTTCCTGCAGCGTAGTTTATAAAGATAATGTAGTCAGTTTTTTCAATCTGACTCTGCTGGATCTGGAAGCGGAAGGAGTCTTCCAGGGTCTGGTCCTCTTTATACGCGACAGTATACTTAAAGCCGGCTACAGCCGGTCTATGACCGGCCATATGAACCTCCGCCGCCAGTACCATCAGGCCTATACAGCGTTAAAGCTGGGAGGAGAGATCAATCCCCAGTTATGGATCCATCATTTTGACCAGATAGCTGTCCCTTATATCCTCCGGCAGGCTACCAGGATCCTGCCCGGAAATATGCTCTGTTACGAAAAGCTCCTGGATCTTGTCCAATCCGACAAAGTACAGAATACAGAGTATATAAAAACTCTCCGAACTTATCTGGAGCATAATCTGAATACCGTGCAAAGCGCCAAAGCCCTGTTTATCCACCGGAGTACTTTTCTCTATCGTCTGGAAAGGATCCGTACGATCCTGGAAACAGATCTGGAAGATGCCGATGAATTGTTTTATCTGAACCTTTCTCTCCGTCTCCTGGATATGGATGAAAATCAGTCTCCTACATAATGTAGTATTCATAAAGACAAAAAACCTTCTTTCTACGGATTTACAATTCCCCCTCTTTTCTGGTATGATTACTTTAATAGGGGGAAAAAACAAAGGAGGTATTGTGTATGTTGACCAAAAGACAAAACTTATTAGAAACGATCCGGGGTGGAAAACCAGACCGTTATGTAAATCAGTATGAGGCTCTGGCAATGGTGGTCATGAATCCTTATATGGCTCATAACCCTCAGGCTGAATATGGGAAAGATCCTGTTAAAAATGCCTGGGGCGTAACCAATGTATGGCCGGAAGGAACTCCCGGAGGCTTCCCGATCCATGATGAGGAGCATATCGTATGCAAGGATATTACCCATTGGAAAGACTATGTTCATGCTCCCAGCCTGGATTACTCAGATGCCGATTGGGAACCTTTTGTAAAAGAAGCGGAAAAAATTGACCGGAAGGAATATTTTGTCACCCAGTTTGTAGCTCCCGGCATTTTTGAACAGTGCCACCACCTTCAGGAAATCCAGAACTGTCTGATGAATTTCTACGAAGAGCCGGAAGCTACCCAGGAGTTGATCGACTACCTCACGGATTGGGAACTGCAGTATGCGGAAAAAATCTGCAAATACATAAAACCGGATGCTATCTTCCATCATGACGACTGGGGAAGCCAGACTTCTACCTTTATTTCACCGGCTATGTTCGAGGAATTTATCCTTCCCGCCTACAAGAAGATCTACGGTTACTATAAGTCTCACGGTGTGGAGTTGATCATTCACCACAGTGATTCCTACGCTGCAACTTTAGTTCCTTATATGATCGAGATGGGTGTTGATATTTGGCAGGGTACTATGAGTTCCAATAATATTCCGGAACTGATCCAGAAATACGGCGGACAGATCACTTTTATGGGCGGTATCGACAGCGCTTCTATTGACCGTCCGGATTGGGACAAAGAACTGGTAGAAAAAGAAGTGCGCAGAGTGTGCAAAGAAAACGGCACGAAATATTACATTCCATGCCTGACCCAGGGCCTGGGGATCAGTACCTTCCCGGGAGTTTATGAAGCAGCCAGTGAAGTGATTGATAAGATCAGCAAAGAAGTGTTCTGATTTCTTTTTCTATTATGTTACGTTATTAAGGCCTGCAGCTTAGAACGGCTGTAGGCCTTTCCTGTCTCATAATAGGGTAGTGCAATATTTATACTTTTTTTATTCTATTGTCTCTTCTCCGGCTTCTTCCTGGTTCATTGCAATCCTTGGCTTCGTAGTCAGGATCCTCATAAACTCTTCTCCAGTAATGGTCTCATGTTCATAAAGATATTTAGCCAGTTCATGAAGCTTGGGCATATTATCCTCCAGGATCTTCACAGCTTTATCATGCTGCTTCTGCACCAGGTCCACTACCATCTTGTCGATCTGGGTCTGGGTCTCAAAAGAACAGGTAAGGGAACTGTCTCCTCCCAGATACTGGTTGCTCACCGTCTCCATGGCCACCATGCCGAATTCCTTGGACATACCATATCTGGTGATCATTCCTCTGGCAAGCTTTGTAGCCTGCTCGATATCATTGGAAGCTCCTGTAGTAATAGAACCGAAGATCACCTCCTCTGCGGCTCTTCCTCCTGTAAAGGTAGCGATCTTATTTTCCAGCTCCTCCTTAGACATAAGATAATGTTCTCCATCTTCTACCTGCATGGTATAGCCCAGAGCTCCGGAAGTCCTGGGGATAATGGTAATCTTATGCACCGGTGCGGAATGAGACTGCATGGCAGCCACCAGAGCGTGTCCCACTTCATGGTAAGCCACAATAAGTTTTTCTTTCGTGGAAAGCACCTGATTCTTTTTCTGATATCCGGCGATAACCACTTCAATACTCTCTTCCAGATCTGCCTGGGTAGCAAACTTTCTGCCGTCCCGGACAGCCCGCAGAGCCGCTTCATTTACAATGTTTGCCAGATCAGCGCCGGAAGCTCCCGGAGCTGCCTTGGCGATATCACTGAAATTCACGTCATCGGAAATCTTGATCTTTCTGGCGTGAACCTTAAGGATCTCCTCTCTTCCTTTCAGATCAGGAAGTTCTACAGGGATTCTCCGGTCGAAACGTCCCGGTCTTAGAAGAGCTGGATCCAGAGAATCCGGACGGTTGGTAGCAGCCAGGATCACAACACCCTTGGAACTGTCAAATCCATCCATCTCTGTGAGGAGCTGGTTTAAGGTCTGCTCTCTCTCGTCATTGGCTCCGGCGAACTGTCCGTCACGCTTCTTGCCGATGGTATCGATCTCATCAATAAATACGATACAGGGAGCTTTTTCATTGGCCTGCTTAAACAGATCCCGGACTTTTGCAGCGCCCATACCTACAAACATTTCTACAAATTCAGAACCGGATATGGAGAAGAAGGGTACATTGGCTTCTCCTGCCACAGCTTTGGCCAGAAGGGTCTTACCGGTTCCAGGAGGTCCCACCAGAAGAGCTCCTTTCGGAAGAGAAGCTCCGATCTCTGTATATCTCTCCGGATTATGGAGATAATCCACGATCTCTGTAAGCAGTTCCTTGGCTTCATCTTCTCCTGCAACATCTGAAAACTTGATTCCTGTAGATGATTTTACATAAATCTTGGCATTGCTCTTTCCGAAAGTCATGGCTCCAGAGCCGCCCATGCCGCCCATGTTTTTCATCATACGTTTCATCAGCCAGCCGCCGACTACCCACAAAAGCACCAGGGGCAGGACAAAGCTGATAAGAGAAGAAAGCAGCGGATTCATCTGCTGAGGGATTTCCTCAGAGAATACCACTCCAGCCTGATCCAGGCGCTCCACTTCGTTTACGTCAAATATACGGCCAGTCTTATAAAGCTGCTCCGTATCCCCGTCCTTTTCCAGATAATAAATTGCATCTTGGTCCAGATTTACTTTTGAAATCCTGCCTTCCTCAAGAGCATCCAAGAACTGGTCATAGGTAGCATCCTGTATACGGCTCTCTGACAATGAGGGCACGAGGAACAAATTTACTGCTGCCAGAATGATCAAGACGATAACATAATAAAATATTACCGGTTTCTTTGGAAGCTGAGGCTTTTTCTTTTCTTTAATGTCCATTCACATACCTCCAACCTTATTCCATTCTATATTATGTCGGGGAAAACAAGTTTCTCCCAGCAGAACACGTTTTCTATCGTGTATCAATAAAACTATACTTCTAATTGTAAAAACATTCAATGAAAAAACTGTGAAAACTATTTAAAAAATTCAGAAAAGAAGCCGCTGCGCCAGTTGTTTCATGAACATACTGTTCTGAAACAACTACATGCACAGGGCTTCTTTTTCAATATCACGGTTTCCCGCTGTCGTCACCGGTCAGCCTAAGGATTGCCTCCATTTCTTCCGGCTCCATATCCAGAAAAGCAGACAACTCCTCCACACTGTATTTCACATTATCATCATCTGTGAGAGCTTTCACCCTTTCCTCCAGATTCTGAACCTTTTCTACCAGAAAATTGTCTTCTCTCTTCTGTCTTGTCTGGTCCTCCAGAAACTCTTCTACTAAACGGCGGACTTTTTCCATCAGCCGAAGCTCTGACAGTTCTTCTTTTTCTTCCTGATATTCCAGCTCTTCAAGAACTGTAAGAAATGCTGTATTGGCCTCAGAAAGCAGATCTGCAAAAAGAACTTCCCGGCAGTTCAGTTCTCTGGCGATGTCGGCCAATTCTCTCTGGCAGGCTTTTATCAGACTTTCCCTGGCCCCTTCTTCCTTATGGATACAGGCCTGGAGCAGATCCTGTCTGTTCCTGAGATTTTCCTCAAATCCAAAAGCTTTCAGGTATTCCTTCAGATAGTCCTCTTCCTCTCTGGTCAGAGGCACGCTTTCTCTTTTCTTCTCAGAAAGCTGCTCTTCTTCGTTCTTTTCCCCTTTTCCCGTAACATGGATTCCCTGGACCTCCAGATAGTCATAGACCTTTTGGAGTTTGTCCTGGTCCATGCCTTCTTCTCCGAAGAATTTCTCCACCAGCTCTGCACGGACCTGTTTGCCGTTGTTCAGGGCCAGAGTCTGTATATCTTTTAATTTATTCTGAAATTCATTAATATCCATAGTTTTCCTCCTGTCTTCTACAGTAGCTTACCACAAAAGAAGGAGGTTGGAAAGAAGTTCTATACTTTTTCTCCTGCTTCCTGAAGTTTCTGGCCAAGGAGCTGATTCACCTGTTTCGGGTCTGCTTTTCCCTTCATCTGCTTCATGATCTGTCCTACCAAAAATCCGGTGACTTTGGTCTTTCCATCCAGGTACTGTTTAACTGTATCTGGATTTTCTTCCAGTACTTTTTCCACGGTCTCTTCCAGAAGTCCGGTATCCAGGACGGTTTTCAATCCTTTTTCCTCTGCATAGACCACAGGATCCACGTCTTCTGTGAAGATCATCCGGAAGACATCCTTGGCAGTTTTGTTGTTCAGTTCTCCTCTGTCAGTCATCAGGATCAGCTCTGCCAGATGTTCCGGAGAGAAGGAAATATCTTCTGTTTCCATGCCTTCTTCTTTCACCAGACGAAGAGTCTCGCCGATATACCAGTTGGCAGCTTTCTTAGGCATCTGGCAGATAGCCGCTGTCTTTTCAAACATCTCTCCCAGATGTCTGGACTGGGTAAGGAGTCCTGCGTCATAATCAGACAGACCGTACTGCTCCATATAACGTTTTGCTTTCTCTTCCTGAAGCTCCGGCTGGGCTTCCCGGATACGTTTTATCCAATCGTCGCTGATGCGCACCGGAGGCAGGTCCGGGTCTGGGAAGTAACGGTAATCCTTGGCGTCTTCCTTGGAACGCATAGCGTAGGAATATTCCTTATTGTCATCCCACCGCCGGGTCTCCTGGACAACGGGACGTCCTTCTTCCAGCAGCTCAATCTGACGGGCTCTTTCTCCTTCAATGGCTCTGGCAACGGCCTTAAAAGAGTTCAGGTTTTTCATCTCTGTCCTAGTTCCCAGCTCCCGGGATCCCACCTCTCTTACTGAAAGGTTTACGTCGGCACGCATAGACCCTTCCTGAAGCTTACAGTCAGAGACTCCCAGATACTGGCAGATAAGCCGCAGTTTTTCCAGATAAGCGATCACTTCCTGGGCGTTTCTCATATCCGGCTCAGACACGATCTCAATAAGGGGAACGCCGCTTCGGTTGTAATCCACCAAAGAGCAGTCATCCCACTCGTCATGGATCAGTTTTCCCGCATCCTCCTCCATATGCATCTCATGGATCCGGACTTTTTTAGGACCTGCCGCTGTCTGGATCTCCAGGAATCCATCGTGACAGATGGGAAGATAAAGCTGGGAGATCTGATAGTTCTGAGGATTGTCCGGATAAAAATAATTCTTTCTGTCAAATTTACAGTACTGGTTGATCTGGCAGTTGGCCGCCAGACCCAGGGCAAGGGCGTATTCTACCACCTGTTTATTCAGTACGGGAAGAGCCCCGGGAAGACCAGCGCATACCGGACAGGTATGGGTATTGGGAGCTCCCCCGAACTTGGTAGAGCAGCCGCAGAAAATCTTGGATTCTGTAGAAAGTTCTACATGGACTTCCAGTCCGATGACCGTCTCATATTGTTTTTCCATTATCCTTCCTCCTTTGCAAATGCCAGAGGAAAGTCCCCTCTGATCTTTTCCAGTCCCATAGCCGCCTGGAGAACTTTCTTTTCCTCAAAGCAGTTTCCGATAAACTGCAGCCCTATAGGAAGATTCTGGCTGTCCAGGGTCCAGGGCATGCTGATGGCAGGAAGGCCTGCCAGGTTTACCGCTACGGTATAGATATCGCTTAAGTACATCTTCAGAGAGTCTGTAAGGCTTTCTCCCAGATGGGGCGCCGGCGACGGTGAGGCAGGAGCCAGAAGAACATCATATTTTACAAAGGCCTCGTCAAAGGCTTTCTTGATAAGGGCCTTAGTCTTCAAAGCTTTCAAATAGTAAGCGTCATAGTAACCGGAGCTTAATACAAAGGAGCCCAGAAGGATTCTTTTCTTTGCCTCTTTGCCAAATCCCTCTGCTCTTGTTTTCTTATACATATCATGAAGGTCTGTTCCTTCCATAGAACGGTATCCGTATTTTACCCCGTCGAATCTGGCCAGGTTGGAGCTGGCCTCGGCACAGGCGATAATATAGTAGGCCGGGATCACATAATCTGTCATCCCAAGGGAGAAAAACTCTACAATAGCGCCATTCTGGCTCAGAGCGTTTACCACATCTACAATGGCTTTTTTGATCTCACTGTCCAGACCTTCAGAGAGATACTCTTTAGGAACGCCTACCCGAAGCCCCCTGATATCCTCTCCCAGATTTTTGGAGAAATCATAAAGTTTTCTCTGAATGGACGTGCTGTCCCGCTTGTCATATCCTGCGATCACATCCAGAAGAGCGCCGCAGTCTTTTGTATTTTTTCCAATGGGACCGATCTGATCCAGGGAAGAAGCATAGGCCACCAATCCGTAGCGGGATACCGTGCCGTAAGTAGGTTTCAGCCCTGTGACACCGCAGAAGGCGGAAGGCTGGCGGATAGATCCTCCTGTATCAGAACCTAAAGCCAGGGGCGCCTCTCCTGCTGCCACTGCCGCACAGGAACCTCCTGAAGAGCCTCCCGGCACCCTGGTCAGATCCCAGGGATTTTTCGTTTCTCCAAAGGCAGATGTTTCTGTTGTGCTTCCCATGGCAAATTCATCCATATTGGTCTTTCCCAGGAGGATCATTCCTGCCTCTTCCAGTTTTTCCACAGCACCTGCGCTGTATGGGGGCACAAAATCATTTAAAATTTTAGAAGCGCAGGTAGTGGCCTGTCCCCGGGTGCAGATATTGTCTTTTACCGCAATGGGAACTCCTGCCAGAGGACCGGTATATTTTCCCTGGCGGATGCCTTTTTCCACTTCTTTTACTCTCGCATATATCTTTTTTTCGTCAATATCCAGATAAGCGTGGACAGAGGGTTCCACAGCTTCTATCTGATCCAGGTAAGCTTTTACAGCTTCCTTTACGCCGATCTGCCCCTTTTTAATCTCCTCTCCCAGAGCAGTGGCTGACATCTCTATGATCTTCATGTCTTTCATCCTTTCTACACGGTCTTGGGAACCTGATACTGTCCTTCTTTTTTCACCGGAGCGTTGGCCAGCATTTCCTCCTGGGCGTCCCCGTTGGTCACTTCGTCCTCCCGGAACACATTTTCCAGTGGGAAGATATGGGAAGCTGCCTCCACATTTTCCGTATCCAGTTCATTAAGCTTTTCTACATAATCCAGGATTTTTTCCAGTTCTGTCCGCATTTCTTCCCGTTCATCCTCAGACATGGAAAGCTTTGCCAGGATCTCTATATTTTCCATTACTGTATCGTCTATTCTCTGTGTGCTCATTGTTTTGCTCCTTTCTAGGGCTCCAGCCTTGTTAAATCTCTTGGGAATAAAGTAGTCTCCCGGATATTGTCCTCTCCTATAAGCTGCATGGTCAGTCTTTCCAGGCCGATTCCCAGACCTCCGTGAGGAGGCATACCGTATTTAAAAGCATCCAGATACTGTTCCAGTCCTTCTTCGCTCATACCCTTTGCTGCGATCTTATCTTTCAGCATCTGATAATCATGGATCC
>DWYL01000166.1 GCA_019118685.1 Candidatus Blautia merdipullorum | reverse complement strand
AGGCTTGCATACTTTGTTTTCCAATATCCGGCGCTGCCTCTGGTACTCTGCCTGAGTCTTCTGTTTTTCCTCTGCGGGGCACTGCCCTTGTCCATGTACAGGAAGACGGAAAAACAGCCGGTGGTGGAGCGGCTGAAGGTAATGGAATAAGAGAGACAAAAAGAGACCATTTCATAAAATCCGGGGCCTTATATAAAACGGCAGGGTTTTAAGAAATGGTCTCTTTTATAACAATATATGATTTCCAGAGGGCGATATCTATTGTCTTAGATGTATTTGTAGATGGTTGCCTTTACCGCTCCTTTTCCGGCGATCATTTCCCGGAAAAATCCTTCGATCTTTTCTCCCAGGCCGTTTTTATAAAGGTCTGTAAAGAAAATTTTCTCGTTGGAGAGGATAGGTTTTAACTGGTCTTTGAGAGTTTCCGGCTTTCCAATTACAATATCCTGGAAAGCCCGGGTGAGTTCTTCTGCCATGGGATCAGGGGCCAGGGTGTAGGAATTTCCCTGGTCGTCTACACCCAGCATATACCTGAGCCACCCGGCAATGCCCAGGGGAATGGCAGTAAGTCTTTCGGCACTGCCGTATTTGGCGGTATAAGCTTTGATGGTTTCTCCGAAGCGGACTCCAAGGCCCTGAGATTCATCTGTGACAATACGCAGGTTGGTGTCCAGAAGGTATTCATTTACAAAGCGAAGCTGGAACAGCTCATCTGCAAAATTTTTAGGGCTGAGGATACCGGGATCCGGTACCATAGGCATACCCTCGTCATAAGCCACCATTTTTGCCAGTTTCATCAGTTTTGGATCGTGATTGATCAAAGTGGCAAAGTATTCTTCTCCCAGCAATACCCCCAGGGGAGCAACAGCAGAGTGAACCGGGTTTAACAGAGCAGTGACTTTCATACGCTCGGATTTATTCACAGTGTCCCGGCTTCCCAGATAGACGCCTTTTCCTTTTTCAAGAGCCGGACGCCCATTGGGAAAATGATCCTCAATGACCAGATACTGGGGATCTTCTCCGTTTACAAACGGTGCGATGTAGGTTCTTTTAGAAGTTTCTACTGGCTCCATATCTTCCACGCCCAGAGCCTTCAGATCAGCGGCAATGACCGGATTGGGACGGGGTGTGATCTTATCGATCATAGTCCAGGGGAAGGAGACTTTATCTTCATCTTCCACATAGTCGGCAAATCCCTGATCTACATACCCTCTTTTCAGCCATTCCTCTGTCATGGTCAGCACAGAACTGCGGAGGAGGCTGCCGTTTTGTGAACAGTTGTCCATAGACACCAGGGCAAGAGGCGTACCGCCTTTTTTGTACCGTTCCAGAAGCATAGCCGTAACCACTCCCATAGCTCCGGTGGCTTTGTCGGGGCCGTTGTCAATATCTGCCTGGACATAAGGGAGATATTTTCCTTCTGAATTAGTCAGGGCATAGCCTTTTTCGGTTATGGTAAAGGATACCAGCTGCAAAGTGGGCGAAGCAAAAATTTCTTTCAGACGATTCCATTGTTCAGGGTCTGTACTTTGGGCTTTTACAGCCTCTCCAAAAGCTCCAAGAACTTTGTAATCTCTGGTTCCGTCTGTATTCAGGACAACACTGAGGCCCAGATTATCGAAGGGACGATAGATCTTGTCCACTACATCATAGTCAAAAGTTTCTATACAAGTGAGAGCCGTGTCCAGTTCTCCGTTTTCCAGCAGTCCGTCAGCGATACTGCCGATGAAAATACGGAAAATATTGCCGATCCCCAAATGGGCCCATCTGGGCGCTTCCTGTGCTTTGCAAGAAGCTTTTTCTACATCATAGCCGGGTAAAGCAATGCCGGCGGCTTCCCAGTCTGATGAGTTTTTGATTCCTTCCAGTGATAGTTTCATGTTGTTTTCCTCCGATTTATCTTTCCTGCATATACAGTACAGGAGATATATTAAATGTATAATAACACAAAATATACAGGAAATATACAAGAAAAATGTGTGGAAAAAGGTTGACATCAGAGATATAAGTATTATAATAGTTGTACCTGATCAGGAAATTGAATACGATCATCTGAGGACGGACAGCCGCAGCTGCGAGTCGAGAAGATGTCGGGTGCGCCCGGTTATTGTAAAAGATAACCGGGCGCATTTTTTATATGTTTATGCCCGGACATAGGTCAAGGGGATATGCTTTTATGCACATATTGGAGAGTAGAAAGGATGAACAGACATGGAATATTTACAGAGAATCCGATTGTTAAGAGACAGACTTCACCGTCTGGAAGTAAATGACAGAAACAATTATGGCGTATGCCAGAAGATAAGGCGGGAGATTGAAACACTTGAAAGAGAAGCGCAGGAGAAAGATTCCTGAACTTGTAAATAGAAAAAGCGGAGGAGTATACATTATGGAGAGAGAGAATTCCAGAAACGGCATGGAAACTTTGAAAAGAGAGCCTGTTTCACGGCTGCCTTACAGAATCCGGCTGTTAGAGGATTTCCTGCCCTTATATGCCGGGCCGGGAAGAGAATATGTGAAAATGGGAACTATATCAGACGACCAGCGGCTGGAGATTATTGAAGAGCGCTGGGGAAAAGGGCAGGAATTATGGGGAAGACTGAAATCCAATGCGGGATGGATTCCTCTGGAAAATGTGGAGAGAGCTATTATCTGAGAGTCCTGCAGATGTTGGAAAACTATTTCCGGGATCAACACTGGAAAAAACTTTTTCTGAAAGGCGGCTGCTACTGGCTGGCGGAACTTTTGCACCAGGGGATCAGAGATTCAAAAATCGTGATCAACCGGGTGGAGGAGCACTGTGCGGTTGCCTTTAATCATGGAATATATGATGTTACAGGACGGATATCGGGGAAAAATTTTCATATCGCCAGCCCACGGGAGATAAGCTTTATGAAGAAAAATTATATCCCGCAGTTTAATACAGAAAAACTTGAAAGCTACCTTAAAATGTTATGATTTTTATATTTTAATGAGAATCCTGTTTTCTTTGTGAAAGGACAAAGAAGACAGGATTTTTCTATGGGGAAGTATGGGAAGACTGAAAAAATACGATGGCAGACCAGGTAAGGGTCTGTTATAATGGACTTAGCGGCAGAAATTCCTGAAAATAGCAGGATAGAGAAAATACAGAAGTTTATGAAAGCAGATATAAG
>DWYL01000165.1 GCA_019118685.1 Candidatus Blautia merdipullorum | reverse complement strand
CAGGCCAGACGTGACTATAAGAGAATTCTCCAGCTGAAACAGGTCCTGGAATTTATAGAGCACAACTACGCCGCTCCTATCACTCTGCAGCAGTTATCCGCCTCGGTATCCATGTCGCCGAAATATTTCTGTCGTTTTTTCTCGGAAATGACGCATCAGACGCCGATGGAGTATCTGAACCACCAGCGGATCGAGCAGGCCTGCTACCAGCTTTCCACTACGGACGATTCCATCACAGAGATCGCTTACCGGAACGGCTTTAACGATCTCAGTTATTTTATCCGCACTTTCAAAAAATATAAGGGAATCACACCCGGCAAATATAAGCGGGCATGATTCCCTTATAAAAATCCTGTATTATTCTTCCCATACCAGGAAAGTGTTCTCTCCTGGAACAAGCTTTTCAAAGGGTCCCGGAACAGGACGCTCTCCACGCCTGTTATTAAAATAATCCTTATCAAATGTGATCGGCGTTTCGTCAGGATTCTCATAAAGAGCTTCTGTGATCCTCGGGGATCCCAGCTTCTCAGTTGAATAGATCTCCGTGGGGATTTCCAGCATCTCTTTCTCTACATACATGGAGAGATAGGTTTTTCCTTCTTTGGTCACAATGGTAATCTTTGGATCCATACCACTGATATAATTGTCTTTTTCTCTGTCAAAAGCATCCGCGCCTTTTAAATAAGCATTTCCATTGATGTACGCAGGCTGCTGCACCATATCAAACTGATCATGATCCCCGTTGCCAAGGGAGACAACCTTCTGGATATACTCTTCAAGAGAGGTCGGACGTCCATTGTAATCATGCGTTCCTGTAAGAGACTGTTCGGTATAAGCCGGAGCGCCTCCGAGGAAGACGTTCTGATAAATACGGTCGTCCCCGCTGTACACCAGCGCGGTTCCCGCAATATCTGTGGTATGCGGGAAATGATATGGAGTAGAACGGTCAAGTACCGGTTCTCTTCTCATGGTTCCGCAGCAAAGATTATTCAGATACAAACCGCCCTGCGCGATATTGTCGAAATTGTAATCCGACGCAAATATATTGTTATCAAATATGTACGGGCCATGGGTAACTTCTATCATAAGATCACGGTCGTTTGCATAGTAAAGATTTCTGCTCACTCTGGTTCCCTGAGCCTGCCAGTCCAGCCATGTTCCCAGCGTGCAGTTATGGATGTTATTGTGGATAATCTGTACGTCGATGGCTGCATGAAGCTTGATTCCCGCAATTTCATGACCAAAATACTCATGCTTTACTCCAATATTGTAAATATGGTTGTCATGAATCTCGCTGAAAATACAGCCCATATGTCCCACGATTCCATTTTGTCCGCAGTCATAGATCACATTATTTCGGATCACATGGGAACCGATGGTCTCTTTGCTCCATCCGATCTGCTTTGCCCGGAAAACAGCCTCCATCTGATACTGGTAACCGGGTTTTCTGTGAGTTTCTGTACACAGATTATGACCCGTAGAGGCTTCCTTTCCGATACTGATACCGCTGCATTTTGAATCATGGATTCTATTGTTTTCAATGATCCAGCCCTTGCTCCAGTTGCAGCCCAGAAGTCCCGGCTGATCCGCTGTAGGCGGCGCCCATGTAGTCGCGGCCTGAGCCATTTCAAACCCTCTGACTGTAATATAGTTTCTTCCTGTTTTATCCGGATAAAAACAATATTTCCGGACATTAATCTCTGTCAGCTCTTCATTGGGATTTTTTCCATGGAAATTTGCGTAAATTTCTGTCACTTCATCATCCGAGCAGGTATACCACTGAAAAAGGGAATCCTCCGGATGAAGCAGCGGCTCTTTATGCTTTGTCCACGGCGGGTTTTCTCCTTCTGTCCGCATCAACGGATTCTTTACCGCCTCCAGGGACTCCGCTTCATAAAAAGATTTTCCGTTTAAATATACCTCCCCTGAGTGAACCGGATAAGCAACCGGATAAAGCAGCCAGTCTCCGCTCAATACTTCCTTGTATGGATTGTAATCCCCAAAGAAGCTGTTTGGCAGAACAGTTTTCCAGACGGTGCCCTCTACCGGTTCCCAGTTCCGGATCTGCTCGGAGCCTTTGATCACTACATGTTCTCCCGGCGCCGCCTCATATACGATCCGGGAAACGGTGCTTGTTCCGCCATGCTGCGGCCTTACCCATTCCCTGTATTCTCCCTCATGTACAATCACATGATCTCCCGGTCTCGCTGCTTCCGCCGCTTTGGAGATGGTACGGAAAGGATTTTCTTTTGTTCCTTCCGCGCGATCGCACCCCTGCATACTTACGTGATATTCTCTCATTATCTTAAACCTCGATTCTTTTCTATTTATGTTGTGTATTTTCTCTGTATTCCAACGGCGACTGTCCGGAATACTTCTTAAACGCCAGGGAAAAATAATTGACATCCTTATACCCGCACAGATCTGCGATCTTCCCTGTCTTCATATTTGTACTGGAAAGGAGAGACTGCGCCTTTTCCATTCTCTTCCTTATGATGTAGTTGTTACAGCCTTCCCCTGTATTCTTTTTAAACAATTTGGAAAAATAACTTGGCGCCACATAAAACTGCTGCGCAAGCTGCGTCACGGAAATATCCTCCTCCAGATGCTGTTTGATATAGCTTTTTGCCCGCGCAACCACTTCATGGACTTTTTCTTCACCCGGAAGAAGAAGTTTCGATACAAACGTTCTTGTAATTTCCGCTACGTCTTTCCTTTCACATCCCTGCAGCACTGTTGCAAATTCATTAAGATTGCTGTCTGCCCCATCGTTTGTTGTCATCAAAAGAGTGAAATAAATCCCGGAGGCAAGTTCAAAGCATATTTTTTTCATCAGGGAACAGGAAAGATTATAGGCCTGCACCGCTTTACAAAAAGACTCCAGCGCGTGGTTCGCCTTTTCATAGTCTCCTATATTGCTTTCAATGGCCTTCTTCAGTTCGTTGTAGATCTCATAAAAAAGCTTTAAACGAAGCTGGGATTTTGCAGACTGACGGATTTCCCCGTTTCCCACGTTCTCCTCATGCAAAAGGTAGGCGTCGTCATAGGAAATATAAATCTGCTCCAGCCCTTCCACTTCATTTCCCAGCAGCACCTGCTGGCAGATTCCATATTCCTCTTTCAGGTATGCGTTGAGTGTCTCCACTCTCTGTACGCTTTCTTCAAATTCATCGCCGTTAAACAATACAACGACAATATTTTTCCGGGCGTCTTCAAATGTAATGCCTTCCCTGTTGAAATCAAACATTTCAATACAGGCGTTTTTTATGGAGAGATTTAAAAGCTCATAATGCTTACTCCAGCTTTCAGATCCTGTTACAACAGGAGCAATGATCGCAGCCTGCATGGGCTGTTCTTTCCCGATCCGGTACTCGTCTAAAATCCACTGCACATCCTCCTGTTTCTTTTCCAGCAGTTTCTGCATGGCGTATTCGATTTTCAGCTGTTCTTCCGTTCCTCTTGCCCTGCTCAGTACGCGCTGTTTTCTGGCGTTCACCTCTCTCGTCCTGATAGCTTCCACCTGTCGCCGTATAGTTTCTTCCAGTTCAACTTCGTCCACAGGTTTCAGAAGATAATCATGAACTTCCATTTTACAGCACTTTTGTACGTATTCAAAATTGTCATATCCGGTCAGCATAATGATACGCATATCCGGATTGATCTGATTGACCTTCTCCACAAGGGTCAGCCCGTCCATTTCCGCCATCTGGATATCCGCAACCATCACGTCTACAGGTTTTTTCTCCACAATCTCCAGCGCTTCCAGGCCGGAGGCCGCCGTATACACTTCTCCGATCCCCATTTCTTTCCAAGGAAGCACACGTGCAATTCCATCTCTGATGATCTTTTCATCATCTACAATCATAATCCGGTACATGAATAATCCCCATTTCTCGTTTTATCCAGACGCGGCAGCGTAATATCCACGATCACTCCGCCTTCCTCACGCAAAGAATAATGAAGTCCATACCCCTTTCCAAACAGGATTTCAATCCTTTTATGTACATTTCTCAGCCCGTATCCTTTATCGGATTCCAGTTTGGAAATCGTCTGATTCAACATCTCGCACTGTTCCTCAGACATTCCCGCGCCATTGTCTGTCACCCGCACCACACAGCAGTCTTCTTTTTCAAAAGCTTCAATCCTGATAATACCCTTTCTCCCTGTCTGAACTTTCAGCCCATGGTAAATAGAATTTTCCACAAGCGGCTGCAGCGTCATCTTCGGAATTAAAATGTCTTCCAGTTCCTGCGCGACATGGACCTCTTCCTGAACAATATTGTCATATCGTATATTCTGGATGATCAGATAATATTTTGTATGAGCAAGTTCCTGCCCCAATGTGATAACATCCTTTCCCTGGCTGAGACAGAGTCTGTAATAATTTGCCAGAGCCTTCACCATACGCGAAACTTCTCTGTTGCCCTGGGAAAGCGCCTGCCAGTGGATACATTCCAGTATGTTATACAGGAAATGCGGTTTGATCTGGCTTTGCAACGCGTTCAGTTTCGATTGCTCCAGTTCATGCTGCTCGGTTCTCACCTGTTCCATCAATTCCTGAATATGATGCGCCATGGAATTGAATCCTTTTGTCAGCTGCTGGAAATCTTCTCCCGAATAGGTTTTTTCGATTCTGGTACTCAGGTTCCCTTTTGCAATTTCCTTCATGCGCATGCTGATTTCTTCCATGGGACGGTACATCCAGCGGCAGATACTCCGCGCCAGAAAAATACCGCCGACACACATCATCCCGATCATTGCCACAAGGAAAAAGACGGTGTTTCTTGTTTCTCTGTAAAGAGTATCTGTTTCAATAGAACTTATCGTATACCAGGCCCAGTCGTCCAGCTTCTGATACATATAAAGGACGTGATCTTTCTCCACCGTTCCTCTGCTTCCTTCCGGCCTGATTTCCGGTTTCACCCTTTTTCCGGAAGATTCGGGAGACAGCAGTTCCGCGCCTTCTGCATTTTCAAGATACACATTCATGAAAATAGAATCTTCTGATGTTTCCAGATATTTTTTCAGGTTATTCTCTCCTACGCCCACCACGAGAACCGCAACCGGATGGTCAGGACGCACGTCGTATTTCTCATTCATGGGCATAAAAAAATTCAGGACTTTTTCTTCCGGATAAAACACCTTCTGCATCACATCATAGCGTATGTTTTTCTCTGCCCCGTGAACCGCGCTCTCGTACGCCTCCATGATCTGCTCTTTAAAATCCGATCTGGTCCACACCTCTCCCGCATACAGGACAGAGTCCTTTTCCATGCTGATAATGGACACATAATCTACCAGAGAACTTCTTGCCACCATATCGCTCAGCATCTGATACACACTGTTTACATTCATCAGACTGTTTTTTTCTGTGTTTTCTTCATAAGAAATATAATTTTGCACAGCCTCATTGTATGCAATACTTTCCATATTACTTACAATATTCTTAATTTCCGCTTCCAGTGTCTGATTGATGGTGGAAAGCTGGGCCTGAGCAAACTGGCTTGACTTTATACGCAGGGAACGTACCGCTGACGCTGATGTAAAACTCAGGATCCCCAGGTTTGATACCACCAGTAAAAGAGCGATCATCAACGCCAGCTTTCTGTTAAAATTCCATCTGCTTATCTTTTCAAAAACAGTTTTTATCTTTTTCCTCATTTTCTATCCCCTCTGCCGCGCACATTTCTTTCATATAACTGACTTAATTATATATCCGAAGGGACAGCAATGGAAGTTTTTCTGTATTTTCAGCCTTTTACCGCACCGGCCATCATACCCTTGATCAGTTTGTCCTGTCCGAAAATAAACGCTATGATCATTGGAAGTACAGAAACGACAAGCACTGTCATAATCATAGGAACATTCATTGCATACTGCCCCTGATATTCCCAGATTGCAAGTGGAAGGGTCCTGTTCTCCGCGCTTTGCGTCAGTGTCAGGGCAAAACTGAATTCATTCCACATATTTACGCTGTTATAGATAGCGAGCGTCGCAAGTCCCGGTTTAACCAGCGGAAACATAATGGACCAGAACATACGGTATTTTCCGCATCCGTCAATTTCTGCCGCTTCTTCCAGTTCCTTTGGAATACCCTGCATAAATGTTACCAGGATAAATATTGATATCGGAAGATTAAAGGCAATATACGGTCCGATCAGCGCCCAGATAGAATCATAAAAGTTGGTCCTTACCGCCATAAGAAAGATTGGCAGCAGCGTTACATGAATAGGAACTGACATACAGGCCACGATAAGGCTGTAGATCGGTTTATTCAGTTTAAATTTGAATCTGGATAACGGATAGGAAGCACATGCGCTGATAAACAAAAGCACCGTCAGGGAGATCACCAGAACAATCACACTGTTCTTCAGATAATTCCAGATATTTCCCGTAAACACCTCAATGTAATTATCAAGGTACAGCTTTTCGGGAAGTTTAAACACGCCTCCCATCAAAAGTTCAAACTGCTCTTTGAATGTCGCCATTACCATAAAGAAAAAAGGAAGGAAGCTGACTACGCACCAGAACAGCACAAGAGCCCATACAACCAGCTTAACTGTGATTTTCTTTACCTTTGATTCTTCTTTCATGATCAAACTTCCTCCTTTCCATTAATCAGACGCATGGTGATCAGCGAGATCACAGTGATCAGGATAAACATACCGGATGCGATCGCGGACGCATATCCCATACGGTATGATTCAAACGCGTTACTGTACATATAAGTTGCCATCAATTCAGACGCGTCTCCCGGGCCGCCTCCTGTCATAACATAGATCAGATCAAAATATTTCAGGGAACCAACCATTGACAGGATGATCGCACTCTTGATCGACGGTTTCATCATCGGAAGCGCTACTTTCCAGAAATACTGGCTTCTGGTGGCTCCGTCAATAATCGCCGCTTCATATACGTCTCCCGGCAGACCGCTGTAAGCCGCCATATAATATACCATATAAAACGGGATAAACTGCCAGCAGATTACAACTGTGATAGTAATAAGCGCCGTGTTCGGATTTCCCAGAAGGTCGATATTTTTCCCTCCGAACATGCGGGAAATAGTGGAGACCAGTCCTGTATTGGCATCGAGAGCGTATTTAAACAAATATCCGATAGCCACGGAGGACATCAGCATGGGAACAAACCATAAGACTTTAAAAACAGTTCCTTTTCTGCCGAGGCGATCCAGAAAAGTAGCAAGCGCCATACCAATGGGCATCTGGATCACAATCGAAAGAACCATAACGATCAGGTTATTTCCAAAGGCTTTCCGGAACGTTTTGTCCCCTATCAGTTCTTTCCAGTTGTCTAACGCAATAAATTTCTTTCCTGCAGTGATTCCATTCCACTCATACAAACTGGTCTGAAAGGAATTAAAGATCGGATAGATAATAAAAACAGCTATAAAAAGTAAGGCCGGAATCAAAAATACTGCTGATACTTTTCGGATTTCTTTCTCTCTTTTCTTCACCAGAGAATTTCCTGTCTGCATGTTTTTACCCCCTTTAACGAAAAGAAACCACTACACAGTCCTGCTGTGCTTCCTGTGCAGTGGTTTCTCTGTTATGACTATTACTATTCAGCTTTCGCAAGATAATCCTGCATTGCCTGCTGCATTTCTTTATTTGCTTCCTCAGGCGTGATCAGATTTCCGAAAATTTCCTGAGAGGTTGATTTATGCACTTCTGCAACTTCTGACGGAAGATACTGGTCATACCATAACTGGATGCCCGCCGCAGCGTTTACAGTATCCAGAATTTCCTGTGTCAGTTCATCCTCAGCTTCAAAGTTTTTCAGAGGAACGATCTTACCAAAGCTTTTACGTTCTACCTGTGCCTCTTCATCCAGAAGACTCTGGAGCAGTTTGAAAGCGCCTTCCTTGTCTTCGCAGTTTTCGGAAATTGAATACAGGTTGTCGCCAACAGTTCCTACACACAGAGTCTGATCCACCTCAGAATCCTCTAATGCCGGGAAGGGGAAGAAGCCCACATGATCGATAAAGTCAGGATTCTCTCCAAGCACAGTTCCCGGGAACCAGGAGCCCATCAGATCCATGGCAGCCTGTCCGGTATAGAACAGCTGTCTTGCCTGTCCGCTGTCGTCGTCCATACCGTTGAAACCTTCGTTGAAATATCCTTTGTCAACCCATTCCTGGATTTTCTCACCTGCATAAACAAAAGCTTCATCTTCAAAACTTCCTGTTCCTGCCGCCGCATTCTGGAAGGGTTCCAGTCCTCCTTTTCTGGTTGCAAAATACTGATAGTACATGGATCCCGTCCATTTTGTAGCATTTGCCAGTGCAAACGGCGCTATGCCTTCTTCTACCAGCTTATCGCAGATAGCTTCCAGTTCTGTGAGAGTTTCCGGTTCTTCCAGGTCATATTCCTCAAATATATCTTTGTTGTAGAAAATTCCGGCCACGGAAATATTTTCTACGGGCATCGCATATATTTTTCCGTCATATGTACACTGCTCAATTCCGGCGTCCACAAACTGGTCTTTGTAATTATCTTTCTCCATGAACTCTGTAAGATCCGCGCACTGGCCTGCTTCTACATAGTCGATCATTGAAGATCCGCCCCAGTGGATATAAATATCCGGAGTTTCTCCTGCGCTCATGGCCATGGATAATTTCTGTTTGTAGGAATCGTTCTGCATCTGGACGACTTCTACTTCATACTGGGGATTTTCTTCCATAAAACGCTTTGCGCTGTTTTCCAGACAGCTCGCCATGGTTCCTGTCTGGATATGCCAGAGTGTCAGCTTCGTTTTCTCTTCCGCCTGAGTTGGGACAGAGAACAGCGTGCTTCCCGCAAGGGCCATTGTCATCGCAACGGCAAGTTTTCTTTTCATTTTCATTTTTTTAAACCTCCTTCTCTCCTTTTGTTTTCGGTTTTTTGATGGTTCTATCTTAGCATTCTATTCCCTGTCATCCTATAGAAATTTTTGTTCATACTCTTGAATTTTTTATCTTTTTGCATCCTGGTGTTATGCAATTTTTTGCTGTCCGGGACGTTTCTGTTCCATAAGAAATCCAAATCTAGAGGCATGCTGATATAAAAAGGGGTTCTATAAAATAAAAAGGGAATCACTTCCTGCAAATATAAGCAGGTGTGATTCCCTGAAGGTACTTTTTCAATGATTACCGCTGTACCGCTGAAATCTACAGAACTTCATGCAGCACGGAGAGACCATACTCCGCAAGGCTGTGATCTTCCTCGCCTGTGCCGCCGCTGACGCCGAGACCGCCGATAATGGTATCGCCCACTTTCAGAGGGACGCCGCCGGCAAAGATCACGATCTTTCCGCCGTCCATCTTATCTACTCCGTA
>DWYL01000164.1 GCA_019118685.1 Candidatus Blautia merdipullorum | reverse complement strand
GTGATCTGTGTCCCGTCCTCAGCATGAAGCACTGTCTCATAAGGGGTGGACGCCTCCTGATCCACAGTCACATTTTTAAATACCATGGCAATCTGCTGAACGGCCTCTCCTGCTGCCTGGCGGATATCCGTATCAGAAGCCGCCAGAACCCCTACAGACAAGGAGCAGATCAGAGCCGCAGAAGCGGCTGTGGCGGCAAATGCCTTTCTCTTGAGTCTTGGATATTTCTTTGGTTTTTTCACTGCATAAACCTCCCTTAAAGACCCGCTGGAAGGCGTCAGACGTTCACATGCCTTTTGATAGATTTCTTTTGAAAACGCTTCATTCATAATATTGAACCTCCTCCAGCAGTTTTTTCAATTTTTTCCTTGCTCTGGAAAGCCAGGTCTGAATGGTGGAAGGATTTTTTCCCAGCATATCCCCGATATCAGCCACAGAATATTCCTCATAATAATAAAGGTAAATCGGTACCCGATACTTTCTGGGCAGCCGGAAAACCTGCTCCAGAAGCTCCCTTTCTCTCATTCTTTCATAACCATCTGCATCATCCTGCTGTCCATGCCCTCCCCCTTCTTCCTCTGGAAAAAACTCCATTCGTTTCTTCCAGGGAGAAGCGATCAGCCTTTTGCATTCATTCATAGTGACACCGATCAGCCAGTGCTTTAAGTGTTCTTCATTGTCAAATTCCGGATTCTTCTGGTAAAGCTTCATAAAAACTGTCTGCATAACATCTTCTGCGTCATGACTGTTCCTGCAGTCATGAAAAGCGATCCGGTAAACCATATCCTGGTACTGAGCCACAATCTCTATATATCTGATTTCTTCCACTGTCTCATACCTCGCAGGCGCCCTGTTCTTTTCCTGTTGTGAAAAGCCTTTCACCTATAATACCCGAACGGCCGGGAAAAAATCTCACTTTCTATCCCTCAAAGGCAGTTATTCCTGATACCGTATTCTTTCCACAATGGATTCTCTTTTCACATTCCTGCTGAGAATATAGGAAAGAGATATCTGAAGAACCGACAAAATAAGCACCATAGCTATAATCTCAGCAAAAGGTATATGGTAAACGTCCAGACCAAAGAATCCATGTTCTCTTCCATAGCGGAAAAAAGCGTATCCCGCCGGCATACCAACAATAAGGGATACCAGAATGCTGCCTAAGGTAAAAATAACCCCTTCGTTTCTCAGCATACGGTTCATCTGTCTGTTTGTCATGCCCAGAGCCTGCATGACACCCAGTTCCTGTTTTCTTGTAATGATACTGATGATCATGGTATTTGCCATATTCATAAATGCGATCAGCCCCACAAGGAAGAGGAAGCCGTAGGCGAGGGTCTCAAACATTCCCAGGGAACTCTTTGAAGTCTCCAAAGTTCCCTGATAGGAACTCAGCTCATAATGCTGCTTGTCTGCCAGCAATCCTTCCAGTCCGCTCCTGATTTTCCCGCAGTCCTGGGAATCGCAGTCTACCCAGATGGTGCTGATGCTCTTTCCTGAGAGCCCCATCTGTTCATATGTCTGATCGGTTATGATCCAGTCATAGTTTGTGCTTCCGAAGGCTCCGGACATGATCCCCTGAAACTCTGTCTCACCGCCGGCGTCTCCCATTGTCATGGTAACGGTATCTCCCAGGTCGTATCCGCTGTCTTCGATAAAATATGACCAGCCGTAAAGAATATTCCCGGTTTCTGCAGCCTGATCATAGTCTACTTCTCCTTTCAGGGATCCCTGATACGCCTCATCTTCAAACTGTTCCCGGTTCAGCACTCCCACAGATGCAAGGTTTCCCTTCTGATCCCGGGTATACATCATATAGCGGATCTTGACATCTGTCACTCCATCCAGCTCTTTGATCTTTTCTACAAGGGTCTCATCCAGCGGGTTATTTTTCAGGATTGAATCCAGGTTATTTTCCGGATAAGCCGTATCATTTGTACTGTAAGACAGATCAATCTGGAACTGTCCGTAGGGTACCTGTTTCCTGGCGTCATACTTTGTACTTATATTCCCGGTAAAATTGGCGACTACCACAAAGAGTACACAAGACAACCCCATAGAAATGATCGTTACTATCGTCCGTTTCCTGTTCATTGCCATATTGGCCGTTGTCAGCTGATGAACGCTCATCTGCTTTTTCCCTTTGCGAAGTCCATGATTTTTTCTGCTGTCACCCTGAAAGCGAACTGCCTCTATAGGTGATATCCGGGAAACCATTTTCATAGGGCGCTTCAATGCGATCCAGACAGTCAGCAGCGCTGCTGCTGCACAGATAAGCAATAAAGGTATGGAAATCATATTGACCTGCACAGCGCCCTCACTGCCAAACACAGCGCTCTGAGACAGCCAGGTATTCATAAAAATAATGGCCATTGCCGTCCCCACTGCCAGACCTGCCGGAATACTGACCAGCGCCAGCATCATTCCCTCCCTAAATACCAGCTTTTTCATCTGCTTTCTGGTTGCCCCTAATGCCCGGATTTTCCCGTATTCCTGGATCTTCTGTACCAGGCCCACCTGAAAAATGTTGTAAATTACCAGTACGGCAAAGAAAATAACGATCAGTGCCACCGCAGCACATCCCACCATCGTCTCTGCTCCCGGATCCAGAACCCACATGGAATAATACCCGTTCACTGCTGCATATTCCGGATTGATCCCGCATGCCTGTGCAAGCTCCTTGATCGTTGCTTCAAGGTCAGAGGAATTTACAGATACCGTATCCGACAAAGTAAAGTAAATATTATATACCCGCTCTTGGGGCCCATAAAGTTCTTCATAACAGGCCTTGGATACATAGGCAGTATAAGACTGGTTTTCCTGTTCTGCCTGAGTCGGCTTCATGATCCCGCTAATAGTAAAATCTTTTTCCTGATACTTTTCCTGGATATTTCTCCGGAAGGGAATGGTCACGGTATCTCCCGGCTTTGCATTCGGGTATCCCAGCCTCTCAAACATAGATTCCTGTCCTGCGATTTCATTTTCCTGCTGGGGAAATGTCCCTTCTTGGAGCTGTTTTCCCATATTGGAAAGGCGGATCGTTTCCTCGTCCATCCATATCATAGAAATCTTTCTTGTATTTTCGATCTCGCCGATCACTGCCGTCCGTCCGATCCGGTCAAACTCGCTTCTCTTCTGCATTTCTGCAATCTGTTCTCCCGTCACACTTACATATGTTCCATAGTACGATCCATAAAATTCCTCAGCATTGACACTCTGAAAACGGATCTGCCCATATCCGAATGTAGCGATGGCAGAAAGGAGTACCGTCGTCAGAAAGATGGAAAGCATGATCAGCACACTTCTGGTCCGGTTTTTCCGGTTATTGCTCCATGCAAGTTTTGTAATGGTTTTCATCGCAGCTCCGCCACCTTTCCGTCTTCGATCACCAGGATCCGGTCCGCTATCTGGGCAATATCCTCGTCATGGGTGATCATTACCAGCGTCTGGCCATATTTCCTTACCGACATCTTCAGCAAGGCAATTACCTCGTCACTGGTACGGGAATCCAGATTTCCCGTTGGCTCATCTGCAAATAAAATATCCGGTTTGGATGCAAGGGCTCTCGCAATAGCCACGCGCTGCTGCTGCCCGCCGGAAAGGGTGTTAGGCAGATTGTGAAGTTTTTTCTCCAGCCCCAGAGTACTGACAATGTCCATAACAAACTTCTCATCTACTTTTCTTCCATCCAGTCCGATGGGCAGGACAATGTTCTCCCAGACATTGATAGAAGAAACAAGATTAAAAGACTGAAAGATAAAGCCGATCTTTCTTCTCCGAAACACAGCCAGAGCATCGTCTTTATAGGAGAAGATATCTTTTCCTCTGATTAAAACCTTGCCGCTGGTAGGCGTATCCAGTCCGCCCAGCATATGAAGCAAAGTACTCTTTCCAGAGCCTGACTTCCCTACAATGGCTACAAACTCGCCTTTTTGGATATCCAGATTCGCATGCTGCACCGCCTTAACTTCATTTTCGCCTTTTCCATAATATTTACATAAATCAACTGTCTGTAATAACTGATCCATAACTTTTATCCTTTCTTTCCTTTTATGTATCTTATCTTACCGGATCAGTCTTTCATTTCTCTTTCAGCAGCAAGAAAAAAGTCTTACAAAACCGTAAGACTTTCCAATTCTAACATGGGATCTGCACCACAAAAACTGTCCCTTTTTCCTTTTTCATCCTCCTGGTGTCCAGGGAAATCGTCCCATGGTGCCCCTCTATGATCCTTCTGGCAAGATAAAGCCCTACCCCGGCTCCTTCCTCCTTTTGTATTTCCGGATGTTTTCCCCGGAAATACCGCTGGAATACTTTATGATAATTCTCTCTGGGGATCCCGATTCCCTGATCCTGTATCTCGATCCGTAAAAAGGAATTCATCCGGAACGCCCTGAGTGTTACCATTGTTCCCGAGGGACTGTATTTCACCGCATTATCCAGTATATTGATCAACGCCTCGCCAAGCCACTTCCGGTCATGTCTGATTTTGAGATCTTCCATCTCATCCCCCGCTTCCATCTGGATCTCAATATCCTTTTGCTGCGCCTTGATCCAGATCCTGTTTACTGCCTCCAGGACCGTATCAAATATTCTGCTCTCCTCCAGGTGCAGCTGGATCATTCCGGTTTCCATTCTGGAAATATTCACCAGCGCACTGATCAGCTGTTCCAGATTATGAAGCTGCTGTTCCATCCGATCCTGGAATTCTCTCCGCTCTTTTTCCGACAGATCCGGATTTTTTAATATATCTAAACAGGAGGACAATGCCGCCACAGGCGTCTTCAGCTGATGAGACAGATCTGTCACAAGAGATTTTGTCTCTTCTTTCTCAAGATGCGCCTGGCTGCGTATCATATCTACATAGCTTCCGAGAGAATCCAGCTCATCCAGAATCCTCTTCCAGTTCTGATCTTCCATATATGCATCTGATTCTAATAGGATCTGCCCATATTCTCCTGCCCGTATCTTTTCCAGCCCGTCGACAATATCCTGGCTCTGCTTCTCACTCTCTTTTCTTTTTTTATATCTTTCAAAGCCAAGGACCCCGGCAAAGCAAAACCAGCAGATCACACCTCCGGCACAAACAGCTCTGCAGTCTTTAAGAAACTGCCGCCCTGCCTCACTGTCCTCCGGATCGGTGTACCCGTAACGGTCCAGTATCTCATCTGCGCCCTTTTCGGATATTCTTTCATCTCCCTTTAAGATTTGAAAAACATCCTGCTGGACTTCATCAGATTTCAATACCAGAGCTATCCGCTCCATTTCTCTCTGATAGGACTGGTAGCGGATCCCAATGATCCCGCTGATAACTGCGCTGATCACCAGCAGACTAAGGAGCAGCTCGATCAGGTATCTTCTTAACTCCCGGCTCATACTGTTTCCGCCTGTCCTTTCCGGCAGTCACAGTTCCAGAGATATCCCAGGCCACGGACGTTTCGGATATATTGGGGATGGGAACTGTCAGTCTCTATCTTTTCCCTAAGTCTTCTGATATTTACTGCCACTGTATTTTCATCTACGAATTCTCCCTCCACATCAAAAAGCCGCTCCAAAATCTGATTTTTTGAGAGGATCTGTCTCGGATGTTCCAGAAACATTTTCAGCATCTTCCACTCATTTTTCGTAAAGGAGATTTCTCTGCCGTCCTTATTTGCCTTCATCTCGGACAGATTAAAGAGCATTCCTCCGGACTCGATCAGCGATGAAGTATCCTTATGCATACGTTTAAAAAAAACATTTACTTTCAGGACAAGTACGGAAAGGCTGAATGGTTTCGTAATATAGTCATCGGCTCCGGCCTCGTACCCCATCACCTGATCTATCTCTGTATCCAGAGCCGTCAGACAGATAATATGCACCAGACTTGACTTCCTGATCTCACGGATCAGATCTAAACCACTTCCGTCCGGCAGATTCACATCGCAGATCACCATCTGCGGGTTCATCCCTTTCAATATCTCCTCTGCCTCACGGATCGTTCCGGCGGTCTGTACCTGGTATCCTTCTTTTGTTAATGTAAATTCTATTCCTCTGTTGACACTTTCTTCATCTTCAACTAATAAGATTTCAGCCATATCGTCTCCTCCTGCCGAACAGATATCACAGATTAAAAAGCACACTCTCGTAGTCTTTTACATAATACCTGATATTCTTCCGCCCCTTCTGGATAATTGTATGTCCTTCTGCTTCCAGCTTTTCTTTTTGCGCCTCTATGCCCCCGGGATATTTTGCATTCAGTTCTCCATTGGCCTTTAAGGTCCGCCAGTAGGGAGTTTCATCTTCTGAGCGCTGATAACTGGCCCACGCTGCAATGGATACAAAAATCCCGGCTGTGATAGGCTCTGTAAAATCTCCGCCGCTTTCCCTGGCAAAATATTCCCGGATTTTTCCGATGGTGATCACTTTTCCGTATGGAACCCTTTTCATCACCTTGTCATAGTCAATGGGCGGGGCAAAGTACATCTTATTTCCCCCATATTTCTCAATACTTTTCTGGTCCGTAATGATCTGAAATTTGGGCATATCTTTACTATCCTGCAGCATCGCATTAAAATCTTTTTTCTCCTCATTTGCCATATCCTGATACCTCCTCTGTCTTCATTATAAGGAAGTATCTTATTCCATGCAATGAGACGGTTTTTAAAAACTTTAATGAAAATGTAGATTTACCGTCGCTTATCAAAACCAGTTTATAGGATTTATCAGTTCAAAGAAGAAATTCAGAAAAAGATCCCAAAAAGTATCCCGGAATTTTTCCTTCGCCCGGGCCTTTCCTTTTCTTATACTAAAAAGGGCACGCACCAATGCAAGTACTGTGATTAATATAAGATAAAAGATCAATATTATTAGAATGGTCAAAAATATTTGTTTCTTCAGTCAGCGTTCTCTATCTGTCCTTCTCTTCCCTTCCCCTTGAAAAATCCCCCGTTTACTCCCAGATTTCTTTTTTTCCCCGAGGAATCTTTACTGATCATAAGCCGGATCCGGAAGTCAAATTTTTCCCACTCCATAAAGCCCAGGGTAAAGGGATGTTCTTCCACCGCCAGAACTTCCATGCCTTTCTTTCCAAATCTGGGATATTCTCCCTGGAATCCCCGGCAGTGCAGTTCTTCCTGTATCCTGGCCCGTTCTTTTTCGATCCGTTCATTCATATCTTTTCCGTAGTCCCGTTTACGGTACTTCCCGGCTTCTGTGCTGACCAGATTCAGAAGAGTTTCATAAAGTTTTTGGCTGCAGGGCCTTTCCATTCTCCAAATGATCATCTTTTCCAGAAAGATCAGGGGGACTTTTTCATAAATTCCTGCCAGAAAGGCCATGGCCCTGTCTCCCGCCAGATCAGCGATCTTTCTCATCACTGCAGCTCCCATGGCAGTATCCGGATAATAAGGATCCAGGGATTCCTTTACAGGACTCCAGTACCGGAAGGGGCGAAATTCCATAAGCCTCATCAGCTCCTGCTCCCTGGGGGTACACATGGCCTCTCCAAAGTACTCATACTTGTCGTAAACCGTTCCCAGCATATAGACCAGCTGCCGCCACTGTTCCTGTCCCTTTCCCTCCAGCCAGAAATGGCCGATCCGGTGGTACTGATAGCCTTCCAGTTTTATCCGGATCTCCCTGAACCAGAGGGTAAAAATATTCTCTTCGCCCTGATGAACAACTAATATCCTCTCTCCCTCTGCGGATGACAGATATCCCAGGGTACTCTCCTCGTATCCGGTAAGATATTCTCCGGTACATCTGCAGTCTGTCAGGACCAGATAGCATTCCAGGGCGTCATTCATCATGTAGGGAACATATCCCTGGCCCTGGCGGATATAGAGTTCAAATACTTCTTTATCAAAGATTTCCTTCAGCTTTTGGAAGCCTTTCTCCATTTCCGGAGTGACTCCGAAAAGTTTTTCCTCACTTTCTGACATATCTGCTGTTTCCCTTTCAGTCATGACGCTGGGTCGGATCATCAAAGGTCTCACAGAACCGTGCGGCAAAGGCCGGCTCTTCTCCCTTTGCGTAAAGGTGGGATACATCTCCATAATTCCGCATACGGAACAGAGCGATCCCTTCCCGTCTTTCCTCTGTGATCACAGAAGTTACCGAACTGGGCGCTGCCACAAAATGGTGCCATAAGATCATAGGAGAAATATGTAAAAGATGACTTAAAAGCACACATCCCAGTCCAAAATGGCAGAAAAACGCCAGCTTATCCTTGTTGGCTTTTTCCACCCGGTAATAATTTCCTTCCCGCACATAACCGTGTTCTTCAAGGAGCTTATCAAAGTTTTCCGTTACCCAGTCATATTCTGCTTTTACATTTGCATCCTGAAGCACCGGCGCCTTCCACCAGCTGTCATACTCGTAAAATTCCGGCACCCTGGTCCAGTCCTGAGGCAGCCAGTCCCAGGTGATCATTTTCTTATCTGTCACATCCGGCCGATGGATCCGTGGCTGAAACTCCCGCAGCCATGGGCAGACTACCGCTTCCCTGTTTAATTTTTTCAGCGTACAGGAGGCGGTATCCCTGGCTCTTCCAAGGGGAGATACATAAAAATCCTGAATATCCATTTTTACCAGTTTTTCGGAAAGATACTCAGCTTCCTTCCATCCCTTTTCTGTAAGAGAATCTATGGTGTAATCCGGATCTCCGTGTCTGATGATCAATAATTCCATTTTCTGCTCCTTTCTCTGTCTGTACTTATTGCGTTTTACAAAAATATGTCTATCTCTTTCTTAAATGCTCTGTGGCGGGGAAACTGATTCAGATATTTCCGGAGCCTGATAGTCTTTCCGTATTTTATTCCCATAACTTCTTCCACTTCCCCTAAAGCCGCTCCCAGCCCGGCCGCCT
>DWYL01000163.1 GCA_019118685.1 Candidatus Blautia merdipullorum | reverse complement strand
GCGCTGGCGTCAAAAAGGACATTCCCCTGGGCAGGAAATTCGTCGTCCCCGTCCCAGAACAGGAAGCGTACCGGAATACATGCAAAGGCTTTCAGTTCATAACCGGCATCGGACCAGGGCAGCTTCTTTCCACCCAGTTTCTCACAGGCCTGGGACAGTTCTTCTACATGGCCGCTGAACATTCTGGAAAATGGTTCGGTCACTCCTTCCTGGAAGGCTTTTGAGAAAGGCGAGGTATCTTTCAGCCGATCAAACCGCACCCAGTCATCTTTGTAATGGGCCAGGGGTGATACATAGCCAAACAGGGTATAGACATTCAGCCTTTCATAGCAGGTCACTGGATCGTGATTCTCCATGGCAATGATCTTTCCATTCTCTTTATGGACTCCCAGCTTTCTTCCGAAATGACAGATCGTCAGCCAGTTTCCTTCTTCCTTTAATTCCGGCAGCCTTTTCTTCAGTTCTTCCTGATCCATTTGCAGGAACTTCTCTCTCCACTGTTCACACCATTTTTCGTAATTATTGGTTTCTTCCATCTGAAATTCTTCCATCATTTCCCTTTTCTCCCATCTTATCCATTGTTTTCATTCTCCATCTCCCCGCTCTTTAGTGGACAGGCCATTGCTGGCGCCGGTCTTCCTTTCCCCTATATATAGCCTTAATGTCCGGCTTTTATTAAATTTTGAACAACACTGTCCTCACAGAAAATCCCTTCTTCTTTGCGCTCTGCAATGATCTCAGCAAACTGTGGCAAATATTTTTCGTGAGCCACCAGAAGTTCATCCAGCACCCTTCTTGCCTCTGCTCCGTCCGGTATCAGAGGATTTAGTGCAAAAGCCTGCAGAAGACTCCCATAATCCCCGGTAAGAGCCGCCTGTATCGTACACTGTTCCATTGCTTTCATCATCTGCAGAAGCCCCCGGACTGCCTCCGGCATCTCTCCGTAAGCAACAGGCGACGCCCCTTTTGCAGAAATCACACAGGAAACTTCTGCACAGCAATCTTCCGGAAGACAGTTCACTGCCCCCTTATTCTCTGTATTGACCACCATAATACTGCCTTTATCATTATGAATCGCACTGATGCATTCACATGCCGTGTCACTGTAGTATGCGCCGCCTCTCTTATTCAGTTCCGGCGGCATCGTATGCAGGGAAGGGTTTCGGTAAAGTTCAAACAAAGA
Source organism: Candidatus Blautia merdipullorum (assembly GCA_019118685.1). GTDB lineage: Bacteria > Bacillota > Clostridia > Lachnospirales > Lachnospiraceae > Blautia > Blautia merdipullorum. The sequence goes on along the minus strand of DWYL01000163.1, from coordinate 16,493 downwards.
TTCTTCTGTCTCTAAAACCTGCTCCGCCCTGGTGGCATGGAGTTTAAAATCCTGCTGGCTGTGTTCCAGCATTTCTTTGGCGCTGAAATAGTATCTGTGATATCCGCAGGGGATCATATGCATAGATCTCAAAAGTTCCATATCCATGGGCTGCTGATAAATATTCACCGGAGTGCCTCCGTCTTTATCATTGATAAACTCCAGGATCTTATCTGTAACTTCCCTGCCCTGCTTATCCCAGACCCGATGCCAGTGGAAATGATTCAGGCCGCCGAAACGGTAGGTGAGTTCTCCTTCTTTTTTCCCCAGCAGGGCCGGCTCTTTCATCATGGCGATGGTTGGGACATTACATAAGCCCATACATTTTTTCCAGCCCATTTTTTCAATAACCGCTTCTGTGACCATACCGCTTGGATTGGTAAAATTCATAAGCCATGCATCAGGGCAAAGTCTCTCCATATCCCTGATGATTTCCCGGATCACCGGAATGGTGCGCAGCGCTTTAAAAATTCCTCCGGCGCCGTTGGTTTCCTGTCCCAGCATGCCATGGAGCAGCGGAATCCTTTCATCTTTGATCCTTGCATATAGTCTTCCTACCCGAAACTGAGTGATCACGAAATCTGCATCCGGCAGTGCTTCCTTTCGATCCAGTGTAGTATAGATTTTTGTTCTAAGCCCTGCCGCCTCCCACATACGCCGGGACAGATCCCGGATAACGGACAGATGTTCTTTTCCCTCCGGGATATCTACCAACCAGATCTCATCAATGAGAAGTTCTTCACTTCTGCGTATAAATCCATTCATAAGCTCCGGGGTATAACTGCTGCCCCCTCCTATTACCACGATCTTAAGTCCCATATCATTTGCTCCTTGTTTCTTCTTCCATTTTATTGTTGTAAATATTATTTTAACATCATTAGTCTAACATGGGATTGCGCTTCTGTCAATATGCTGTTATAATTAAATTTACATTAGACTTTAAAAAATAATACGGTTGTGGATTATGACATCAAAAGACTGAACTGCAACCAGATAAGGAGATAAGAAACTATGAAAGTTGGAATTATACGTTGTATGCAGACAGAGGATTACTGTCCCGGTACCACAGACTTTAAAGCAATTCGAAAAAAGACAGGAATTTTTGAAGGAATAGAGGGAGAAATCGAACTGATTGGCTTTACTAACTGCGGCGGATGTCCTGGGAAAAAGGTTCCTCTCCGCATAAGAGAACTGCTCAGAAGAGGAGCCGATACCATAGCCTTCGCTTCCTGCATCCAGAAAGGAACACCCATCGGTTATCCCTGCCCTTTTGCAAAGCGAATGAGAGCCCTTGCTGAAAAAGAAACAGAGGGTAAAATCCAGATTCTGGATTTTACTCATTAACATTTTTCCAAACTCAGCTATTTACTGTGAGGAAAATTAAGGGGGAACTTTATATGGAACAAAAGCAGCTTTTACGAATCAAAAAAAATTTACAGGATGTTCCCAAGGGAACCCTAAAAGTTGAACACCATTTTAATGGACATACCGAAACCAATCTATTTACAGAATCGTTTCAAACCCGGACAGAGGGAAAAGGAAAAATGGCTGCCTATCAGGTATTTCCCGGTATCCAGCTCTCTTTGAATTATTCTTTGTCCGAACAAGTGTCTTTTCAGCATGAATCCCATGCGCATATACTGGAGATTAATCATTGTCAGACCGGGCGGATCGGCTGGGATTTTAATAACGGAACTTCCGTTTATCTCGGAACCGGAGACCTGTCCCTTCACAGTATGGAATGCTGTGCGGATTCCGTCATGATGTTTCCTCTGGGTTATTGTGAAAGTATTTCTGTCTCTATAAACCTGGAAGAACTTAAAAGGAATCCTCTTCCCATACTCCAGGAAGTTTCTATAAGCATAGAACAGTTAGACCGTAATTTCTGCCGTCCGGATAAATCCATTGCACTGCCATCTTCTCCGGCCATTGAAGGAATATTTCGCCCCTTGTATACCGTTCCGGCAGAGATTCGTCTGCCCTATTTTAAACTGAAAGTTCAGGAATTACTTCTATACCTGGGATATCTTAATCCAAACCCCGCCGGGTTGACTCAATATTGTTCCAGACAAACTGCGTTGATCAAGGATATTCATACATTATTAACCGAACATCTTGATCATCGTTTTACAATCGATGAACTTTCAAAAAAATATCTGATCAATACTTCTTCCTTAAAAGAAGTATTTAAAGGCGTTTATGGACTTCCCATTGCAACTTACATGAAGGAATACCGGATTCGAAAAAGTATGGAATTGCTAAGACAGACAGATGACAGTATTGCTGAGATTGCTGCCAAAGTCGGATATGAAAGCCAGGGAAAATTTACAAAAGCATTTAAGGATATTACAAAGACAACACCTACTGCCTTTAGAAAAAGTTTTCACTAAAACAGGTTGGTATTTAGCCGGCGGACATAGTCAAAGACCCCGCTTGTATCGGGGTCTTTGACCCTTGCGGCAGGTCTACGTTCCACTCCGGTCGATGCTCGCAGGAATAATTGATATCCGCCGGCGGGATCATTGACCTACATCCTTTTTATATAATCCATCACTACATCTCCAATATATGCTACGTCTTCCGCAGCATAAGCAACCGGGAAATTATCAGAAAAAAGGATCTGTGCAGAGGCGGGGAATTCTTCATCGCCCGTCCACAAAACGAAGCATAACCTTAAGTCTTCCAGAAATTGAAATTCATAAGCCATATCTCCATATTCTTTTGGAATTCCTTTCAATCCTTCCATAACCGTTTTAAATTCTTCCAGCCGATTTCCAAACATTCTGGCCAGTCTCATGATACATCTTCCATAAAACTGGCGGTAGTACACTTCGCCCCAGGGAAGGTCACGATAGGAAAGAAGATTTCCTGTAGCCCTCATATGATCTCCTTCTGTAAAATAGCGGAGCAGCAGTATTTTTGCATGGATATCACTGCATAGAACTGCCTGGCTGTCCTCCTCATCAAGGCAGTGGATCTCCAGGTCCGGATGGCTGACTGTATAGTTTTTCGCCATAAATCTCACCTGAAAAAGCCCGGTATTTTCATCAAAGGGGATTTCCAGATGCCGGCTGATATCCCTTGGATCCATTTTCTGATATTCCGCAAGGTAATGATGATAGGGCTGCATTTCCAGATTATGTTTTTCATATTGTTGCTGTAACATTTGTCTCCTCCTGATCTTATACGAGAGAAAGCAGAAATTCTGCCAAACCTTCAATAGGTTCCGGTTTTCCAGACAGTTCTTTTCCTGTCAGTCCCTCATTCATGATTTTTGAATCTGCTTCAAGGCAAGCTGCAACCTGTACAGGCTTCCATACATTTTCATACATCATTTTCCGATTGTCTTCGGTGACCTTATTAAAGATGTAATAAAACGGCTTTCCAATGCTCTCCGCCAATTCTCCAACTTTCTTAGAAAGCTGCAGGGATTCGAAAGAAGGATCTACGATCATAAGCACCAGATCCACGCCATTATCAATCCCTCTGCCGAAATGTTCCATCCCTGCTTCCATATCAAGAAGGGCAAACTGGTCTTCAGTCAGCCGCAGGTTCTGGACAAACTGTGTCATAACTGTTCCCATGGCACAGGAACATCCCTCATTGGCCTGATGGATTTTCCCGCTGACCATCAGTTTCACCCCGTCTTTCAGACTGTAATACTTTTCCGGAATATCCTTCAGAGTCCAGGTTTCCCGAAAGAACTGATGGGTAAACTTCGACAGCATCATATCATTCAATACATTTTCTTTCCCGCCAAAATATCCGGTAAAGTCTCCCGGAAGATCCATACCCAGCTGCCGGTGAAGTCCATAGTTTGATTCATCAGAATCAATTACCAGAACCTCCTTTTCCCGTCTGGCCAGAGCTTTGGCCAGCAGGCTGGTTATTGTACTTTTTCCGCAGCCGCCTTTTCCGCATATTGTTATCTTCATCTGCATATCTCCTTATCTTATTATTTTTGTTCTATCTCTTCCAGATACAATTCCGGAACAACTCCTTCCGGAATCGTAAATCCGCATTGATCGCACACACTGTCTCCTATAGTCTGACCATCTCTCTCAAACACTTCAATTCCATCTTTTGCTCCGCATTTCGGGCAGTCAATTTCTTTGATCACTGTCATTTTCCGGATATCCTGGCAATCTGCAAATGCAATCATTTTTTCACCTGCTTTCTGCGAAATTCGCCTTTACTGATTTTTTTACATTAACATGGCATCAAAGGTTTCTTTGATCTGCCGGATTTCATCGGTAGCTGCCTTGCACTGCTGAGACCGTTGTCTTTCCCACACCGCCTTTTCCAGTTACTGCAATCTTCATGAATCTACTCCTTTGCTCATATACCCAGTTTTTCTATGATTCCTTTCAAGGTTTGCTTTTTTCATACAGATGTTCACATCCCTGTTCCATGATCCTGTTTACATGGCTGTCGTTCAGTCGATAACCGATTTCTTTTCCTTTTCTTATTCTTTTAACCAGCCCATTCATGCGTAACACCCGAAATTGATGAGAAACAGCCGCTTCAGTCATGTCCGGCAGTTCTGCCACCTGTCTGACACACATTTCTTTATCCGATATCAGGAAGAGGATCTTAACACGGGTAGGGTCGCTCAATGCCCGGAAGAATTGGGCCAGCTCATCTGGCCTCTTTTCCACCTGTGAAATATTTTTTAAATCAGGATCCTTTTCCATTGGTTCAGTCCTTTCCTGTTATATCATTGATTAACATAGTTCTATAATTTTTTCACGAAAAGAGCCCTTATCGCATTCAGTACGGCAATGATCATCACACCCACATCTGCAAAAATTGCCAGCCACATATTTGCGATTCCCAATGCTCCCAGCACCAGGCAGATCAGCTTAACACCGATTGCAAACACGATATTCTGATATACGATCCCCAGGCACTTCCGGGAAATTTTGATTGCTTTGGATATCTGCATGGGATCATCGTCCATCAGCACTACATCTGCCGCCTCGATGGCCGCATCAGATCCCATAGCTCCCATAGCGATTCCGATATCTGCCCGTCCCAGCACCGGGGCGTCATTGATCCCGTCGCCAACAAAGGCCAGTTTAGCTTTTTCCGGTTTGATCTTTAAGAGGTCTTCCACCTTCTCTACTTTATCCGCCGGAAGCAGTTCACTGTACACATCATCCAGCCCCAGCGCATCTGCCACCTGGTCGGCCACCTTTTTGGCGTCTCCTGTGAGCATGACAGTTTTATGGACACCAGCCTTCTTCAGCGCCTGAATAGCTTCCCTGGAATGTGGCTTCACAATATCGGAGATCACGATATGCCCGGCATATTCTCCATCTATAGCCATATGGATGATGGTTCCTGTAGCATGGCAATTAATATAAGGGACGCCGATGTGCTTCATCAGCTTATCATTTCCTGCCGCTACTTTTTTGCCGTCTACCGTGGCAATCACGCCGTTCCCGCTGATCTCCTGAATATCTGTCACCCGGGAACGGTCAAGTTCTTTTCCATAGGCTTTCTGCAGGCTCTTGCTGATAGGATGGGAAGATGCGCTCTCGGCCAGGGCTGCGTATTCGATCAGCTTGGCGTCCTCCAGTTCATTATGGTGGACGCCATTTACCTCAAATACTCCCTGGGTCAGGGTTCCTGTCTTATCAAATACTACAATTTTTGTCTGGGAAAGGATTTCCAGGTAGTTGGAACCTTTCACCAGAACTCCTGCTTTGCTTGCTCCGCCGATCCCGGCAAAGAAGCTTAAAGGAATACTGATCACCAGTGCACAGGGACAGCTGATCACCAGGAAGGTAAGCGCCCGATAGATCCAGCTTTCCCAGTCAGGCGCCAGACCCAGACCCAACATCCGCACCAGAGGCGGCAGGAAGGCCAGTGCCAGAGCCGCATAGCAGACCGCCGGTGTATAAACTCTGGCAAATCTGGAAATAAAATCTTCAGACTTGGATTTTCTGGAACTGGCGTTTTCTACCAGATCCAGAATTTTGGATACGGTAGATTCCCCAAATTCTTTCGTGGTCTGGATCTTCAATACACCAGTCATATTGATACAGCCGCTGATGATCTCATCTCCTGTTTTTGCGTCTCTTGGAAGGCTCTCGCCAGTCAGTGCGCTGGTATTCAGGGAAGAAGCGCCTTCCACTATCACACCGTCGATGGGCACTTTTTCTCCCGGCTGCACCACAATGACACTGCCGATCCCCACCTCATCGGGATCTACTTTTTCCAGTTTCCCATTCCGCTCCATATTGGCATAATCCGGGCGGATGTCCATCAGTTCGCTGATGTTCCGGCGGCTTTTTCCCACAGCATAGCTTTGGAACCACTCGCCGATCTGATAAAACAGCATAACAGCAATTGCTTCCGTATAATCCCCGCTCTTTTCATAGAGAGCAAGGGCGATGGCTCCAATGGTGGCCACTGCCATCAGAAAGCTTTCATCAAATACCTGGCGGTTTTTGATCCCTTTCAGAGCTTTCAGCAAAATGTCATATCCGATCACCAGATAGGGGATCAGATAAAGCACAAACCGTATCCATCCTTCCACCGGGGCAAAATTCAGGGCCGCCAGAAGAACCGCTGCGATCAGGATACGGGCAAGCATTTTTTTCTGTTTCTTGTTCATGTTCGTCCTCCTCTATGAAAAACACCCGGTCAGACGGCTTGCTTTCCGGGTGCTTCCTTTTTACTGAGTTTTAAATATAAACCTCGCAGTCGTCTTCTACTTTCTTGCAGTTTTTGCGGACCTGCTGCATCACTTCCTTTGGATTCTGCCCCTCTTCAAACTCCACGTTCATCTTCAGCATCATGAAGTTCACGCTGGCGTCCTTTACTCCGGCCGTATGCTTTGCGGCATTTTCCATTTTGTTGGCACAATTGGCACAGTCCACATCAATCCTATAACTCTTCTTCATTTTTAAAACCCTCTCTGTCTTTTATTACGATTAAACATTTTCTTAATCGTTATATTCATCATATCTGCTTTCTTTCCCAGGGTCAACCTCTTTGGAACACATCCTTCCGTTTGGGCAAACAGTTCTGCTGATCGGGCAAAATTATCATGGTTATTCAAAAGAATAGGCCGTGACAATGGGCTCACGGTTCTTTGTCCTGTCGTTAAAATATTCAAAAAAACAAAGGCCCAGAAAACCGCCGGAAATATTATATACGTTACGGAAGCCTTTCCCCTGAAGAGCCAGGACTGCATTATAGCTGGTCTGTCCCGTCTTGCAGTTGAGATAGACCGGACGGTCTTTGGGAATCTCTTCCAGCCTCTGGCGGATCTGGCTGATGGGAATATTTACTGCTGTCCTTATATGCCCCTGATCATACAGTTCCTTCTCCCGGACATCAATGATATAAGCGCCTTCTTCCACAAGGCTCCTTACCTGGTCGGTCCGCACCTGCCGGAAGGTCTTCTGCAAAAGATTGCACGCTGCAAGCCCTGCATAATTACCGGCATCCTTCGCAGATGAAAATGGCGGAGCATAACAGAGTTCCAGATCCCGCAGATCGTCTACAGTACCGCCGAATTTCAGCAGTGTCGCTACGATATCCGCCCGTTTAGCCGCATCTCCTCTGGAGATTACCTGAACACCCAAGACTTGCCCCGTGGGGATTTCGTAAATAAGCTTATAATGCAGATATGTACTGTCTGGCATAATGCTGACTTTATCTTTCGGGATCACATATACGATATCATAGGGAATACCCTCCTGCTCACACTGAGCTGCCGTCAGACCGGTGCTGGCAGCATTATAGTCCAAAACCTTAATGCAGCTGGAACCGATATAGCCTGTATTGCGGACAATGCGTCCATAAATATGGTCTGCTGCTTCTCTGGCCTGTTTCTGCGCCGGCCCGGCCAGCTGCAGCATCATGGGCTTATGTGTAAGCGCATGGAACACCTCTATGGCATCACCGATCGCATAGATATCCGGGTCGCTTGTACGGTAGTTCCCATCAACCAAGATTGCTCCCCGCTGGTTCAAAGCCAGTCCGGCCTCCCTTGCAAGGGCAGTATCCGGCCTGATTCCAACTGCCATAACGACTGCTTCTCCTTCCACAATACGTCCGGATTTCAGCAGCATATTCGATTTCCGGAATTCCATGACCTGATCTTCCACGATCAGTTCCACGCCTTTATCTGCCATTTCTTTCTGGAGGATCTGCACCATATCGTAGTCATAGGTACGCAGGATCTGGGGCATCGCCTCTACCAGGGACACCTCATAGCCTGCTTCCCGAAGATTTACCGCCACTTCTACGCCGATAAACCCGCCTCCTACCACAGATACCTTTTTCACATCTCCTGTTTTCAGGAATGTATAAAACCGGTCAATATCCACCACGTTCTTGATGGTGAAAAGATTGGCTCCTTCGATTCCTTTAATTGGCGGAACTACCGCATAAGCTCCGGGAGATAAGATCAGTTTATCATAGTGTTCTTCATACTCACGCTGATTTACTAAATCTTTCACCCTGACCTTTTTTCCTTTTCGGTCGATTGAAACCACTTCACTTGATACACATGTTTCGATATTATACATGCCTTTCAGTTTCTGGGGACTGTTTAAAATCAGCTTTTCCGTCTCATCAATGGTTTCACTCAGACGATACGGCAGGCTGCAGTTCGAATAGGAGACATGAGGGCTTTTATCAAAAATAAGAATATCTGCCTCTTCGTCAAGGCGTCTCAGCCGTGCAGCTGCACTGGCGCCTCCCGTTACTCCGCCTACAATTACATATTTCATTTGTATCAGCCTCGCTTCCTGCTATTTGTTTTAACACTTGCTTTATTGTTTTCCCTATCTTATCACCCCGGTCAATGGATTCAATAGATTATAAGCATATCCTTCTGATAGGGTCAAAACTATGTCCACATGGGCAAAAATCTTTAACAGCAGATTCCGGAATCCCTGTATGGACAATCTCTGCATTTCCCTCTTTTTTTTCTGTAAGCCCCAGGGTCATGCAAAAAGCAGCATGCCAACTTGATAAACGCAAAAAGTTACCACCCAGGCCACAGCCAACTGAAAGAAAGCGGTAAATCCCATCCATCCCCAGCTTCCCGACTCTTTGCGGATAGTTGCCAGTGTGGCAGCACAGGGAATATACAGCAGACAAAACACCATCAGGCAAAATGCGTTCAGCGGTCCGAACCCGATACTGCCAAGAGCTGAAGCGAACGCACTCATCCCTGCAGGTGAGCTGGCATTAGTGATTCCAAAGAGAACGGCGCAGCTTGACACTACCACTTCTTTTGCAGAAATGCCGGCAATCAGCGCCACTGCGATCTGCCAGAAGCCCAGACCAACAGGAGCAAAAAATGGTACAAGCCATTTTCCCAGTAATGCGCCAAAACTTTCACCCATATCTGGGGAATATCCCTGTAAGCCAAAATTCAGGAGTACCCAGATGGCTAAAGTGGCAATAAAAATTGTCGTTCCGGCTTTTTCCAGATAATCCTTTACTTTTTCCCATACATAAATGGCCACTGTCCGGGAATCCGGCATTTTATATTCCGGCAGCTCGATCATCAGGTAATTGACGCTCTTTTTCCGGTCGAACAGATGGATAAGAGCAGAGACGATAATCGCCACCAGGATGCCGATCAAATACATAGAATAAGCCACAACCATGGCGTTCCTTCCGAAGAACATCTCCGAAAACAGAATATAAATAGTCAGCCGGGCATTACAGCTCATAAATGGCGTGACCAGCATCACCTTGTAGCGATCCCGTTTATTTTCCAATGTGCGGGAAGCCATAATGGCTGGAACTGTACATCCGAAGCCCAGCAGCATTGGGATAAATGCCTTTCCGGAAAGCCCCAGTTTGCTCATAATTCCTTCCATGACATAAGCCACCCGGGCCATATATCCACTGTCCTCCAGCAGTGCGAGACAGAGGAATAATATCAGAATGTTCGGCAGGAAGGTGACAATAGTTCCCACACCGCCAATAATTCCGTCTACTACCAGGGAAGTGAGGATCGGCCCGGTGTCAGCTCCTAAGAGGCCTGATTCTGCAATCCCGGAAAGCCAGTCTATCCCCATTTCGAAATATCCTTTTATCCAATCTCCTACTGTAAAAGTCAGAAAAAACACACCTGCCATGATAACAAGGAAAACAGGGATTCCCCAGATTTTGCTTGTCAGCACTCTATCTGCTGCTTCCGTAAAGACATCCTGCCGTTCCTTGTGAAGCAATACTTCTTCAATAATTTCACTGATGAAATCATATTTTTGATTGATAATATCCGATTCATAGCTGCGGTCCAGAACTTCCGGCAGGTCTACCGGATATTTTTCCGTAATTTCCTTGTCTCCCTCTAACAGCTTTAAAGCATGCCACCTGTAATTCGGAAGCTCTGGATACCGGCGTTTTAATTCCGGGATGATCAGATCAATCTTGTCTTCTATGGCATCGGAATACACCATGGCATATTCCGAATGGTGATCATGCTGATGTCTGGAGCATATCTTATGGTGATGGATCAGGCAGTCGGGATCTTTACAATCCTTATGGTGGGCGGCTGCATGGAGCAATATATCCAGCCCCCGGCGTTTCCGGGCAGAAACAGGGATTACCGGGATTCCCAGCATTTCCGGAAGGCGATGCATGTCAATCTCCATTCCACGCTTTTCCACTATATCCATCATATTCAGGGCAAGGACAACCGGTTTTCCCAGTTCCAGCAACTGAAGCGTCAAATACAGACTGCGTTCCAATGCGGAAGCATCTGCAACATTGATGATAACATCCACCTCATCGCTCAAAATAAACTGCCGGGAAACCGTTTCCTCCATGGTATAGGAGGTCAGGCTGTATGTACCGGGCAGATCTACCAGATGAATCGTGAGATCGTGTTCTTTCATAATGCCTTCCACCTTTTCCACTGTCACTCCCGGCCAGTTTGCCACTTTCAAATTGGCTCCGGTATAGGCGTTAAATAAAGTGGTTTTCCCGCAGTTGGGATTGCCGATAAAGCCAATGGTCATTTCACTGCTCATTCTGATCACCGCCTTTTGCTGTAATATTTTTCGTTATATTGTATCCTAAAGCGAACCGGGTTCCCCGAAGTTTGATGATCAGGATTCCTTTTCCCTTTCGATTCTGAACGGATACAGGAGTTCCCTTGGTCATTCCCAGAGCTTCCAGCCGTCTTTCCATCTGAAAAGGAAGTTTCATATCCTGGATAATGTATGTTTTTCCGATCTGTGCGTCTTTTAACTGCAAATTGCTTCCTCCTTCCATACAATTAAATATTCTTTTAATTGTTTCATTTGTATTTTATGGCTGGCAAAACAGGAAGTCAATCAGTCCGGACAACAACCTTCTAATCGGATAAAACATACTTCTGTTTGGGCAAATCTTAGTAAATCATCCAAAATAAAGCAACATTTTTTCTTCTAAGTGTCAGCAGGCAAGGACTATTCTTTATCCCAACCCTGTTTCTGTTCACCTGGCTGTGGGGGATTACCGGCCTGGTCTTTGCATAGTTGGCTGCAGATATCTACAGTACACTGATTGCATTAGGTTTTTGGAGAAAAGGAAAAATTTTTCATGATTAGTTGATGATAATTAAAAAGCTTAATATAAAGAAAAAGCAGTTCTGATATCGGAGTTTACCGATACATAAACTGCTTTTCTCAATCTGATTTTTACTTTTAAGAAGTGTTTCCACCGTTTCTCTAAAAATCAGAATTAAGGTTGCGAAAGTACCTGTTATATCAGCGATAATAAGATATTTCACAGTGCCCAAATCTCTATTTCTTGATAGATTCTATCCCACAGATCGCCTTTATTCTTTTCTTCTCCCAGCTCAGAAAAGAAATTATCCCACAGATGCTTCGCATAGGGATAAAGCGACTTTGCCGCTTCGGTTCGAAGAAAAGCCACATCCAGACCATTCGGTCCCAGCCGGAATCGATCCAGTGCATCTGAATCTTTAAAAATCCGGTAAAGCAACACTTCATTTTCCAGGGAACCCTGGGTTTCCATGGCGGCAATGCCTATCTCATCGTCTCTGTCATGATAATACATAATGTCATAGCATCTTGGATCGTATCTTATTTCTCTTATTTCCGACTGCCTGCAGTATTCCCGGTAATACTCCGCTGCTCTCTGTCCATGCCCGACATCATACCAGTCGTCCTGTCGGCGTGAGTCATGAAATACAGACGCCATACACAATACTTCCGTTTCATCGTCAGACAGGTCCATCTGACTGGCAATAAAAAGAGCATACAGCAATACCCTGGAACAATGTTCCTTTGTATGTTTTTCGCTGGTCTTCATCCAAAATTCTATCTTTTCTGAAAGGAATTGATTCCATTTCTTATGCTCTTTTCTTATATTGTCTACCCTTTTCATTCACAATACCTCCTCATATCATCCGGATGTCCATTGCTTCCATTTCTCTGTTCATGTACGCCATCATCTGTGTCAGAGGAAGCTCTGCCGGACAAACATGCTCACAGGCACGAAACTCATCACAGCATTGATAAAAATGCTCCCGGTACTGTGTCAGAAGAGGTGTCTTCTCTTCCCCATCTTCCTCCAGTTTGATAATTCTGTCAGCCGGTACTAAAGCTGCCATACCGAAAAACTCTTTGCCATCGGTGTAGCTGGTACAGATCTCCAGACAACAGCCGCACTGAAGACACTGTGAAGCCAGAAAAGCTTCCTTCTGTTTTTCCGGTTTCACAGCATGCTTTTGTTCCATCCAGACCTTCATTTCCTTCAGATGGTCAAAGATGATCGTCCTGTCCACTTCCAGGTCCTCGACCACCGGAAATTTCTGCAGAGGCATAAGCTCCACCGTATCGCCATAGTCTATCAGTTTCTCCTTACAGGCAAGCGCCGGGAAGTCATTGATGAGCATAGCACAGGCGCCGCACTTTCCCTGAAGGCAGTTACATTCCCAGCGGACAGGCGCTGCTTCTTTTCCTTCCATATCCAGAAGTGGACTCCTCTGATTCAGTTCTGACAACGCCTGGGCAACCGTGGTATTTTCCTTTTCAGACTCATAAAGAAAAGTCTGCCATCGGGATTCCCTGTCTCCTTTTTTCCACCGGAGTATTTTTATCTTTTTTCTCATTCTCTTTTCGCCTCCCTGTCTGCCGGAATATCCCGGAACCGAACCGTCACCTGTCTTCCATCGAAAGCAGCAACTGTGGTCTTGCAGAATTCCCGGCAGGTCTCCGGGGCATCCAGCCGCTGATGGGCGCCCCGGCTCTCCCGGCGTTCCAATGCGGATCTCACCATAGCGATTCCCAACCGGATCTTATCCTTTTCTTCCTGTGTCAGATCATTTTCCTCCATCATTTTTTCCAGCTCTTTACCGCCTTTTTCCAGGTCTTCTTTTGTCCTGACAATGCCGAGACAGTTCCAGAGGATCTCCCCAATCCTGCTTTGGACCCTATCATAGCTGATTCCCTGGATTCGCCCTGTTTCCGGAGAATCTTCCATTTCCGGAAAAGTTTTCATCGCTTCCCCATACCTGGCATCCGTCCGGCATGTTTCCCAATCCTCCATCGCCGCCAGGGCCGCAGTTTTTCCTCCATATAAAGCGCCCAGCAGGGAATTTCCTCCCAGCCGGCTGGCCCCATGATACTGGCAGGCGCACTCTCCGGCAGCATACAGGAACCTCTTATTGGTACGATGATATTCATCTACAAGAATTCCTCCCATAAAGTAATGGACGGCTGGCTCTACGGGAACCGGATTTTTTTCCGGATCTATATGCAGGAAACCTTCACACTCTTCCTTCAGCTGGGCAAGCTGTTCTTTCCAAAGTTCTGCCGGTATCCCTCTCATATCCAGGTATACCGGCAGTCTGCTGCCAGTCTGAAAACTGGCCTTCCACATAGCTGTGACTGCACGGTCACGGGATACAAGATTTCCCTCTGGTCCATAAAGGTCTTCCAGGAAATACCAGGGAGCGCCATTTTTTTCTGTAAACAGACGGCCTCCGGCGCTTCTGGCTGCTTCACTGACCAGGAGGTTCTTCCCTGGAATAGGGACGGTGGTGGGATGATACTGAATAAATTCCAGATTTCCCAGTTCCACTCCCTGACGAAAAACGGCTGCTGTCACGCTGCCGTCATTTTTTACTGTCCCGGTGGCATGGCCCGGAAGCAGGCCGCTCATTCCGCCGCTGGCCAGCAGTACAGGACCATACAGGCGCAGTGTTGCCCCGGTATAACAGTCTTGTACGAAGCATCCCAGACACCGTTCCTCCTGAAGGATCAATTTCCGGAACCGATGGTTGTCCCTCCTTGTCACCAGTCCCGCTGCCTCCTGCCTTCGTACTGCGTCTGCCAGAGCCGTCAGAATGGCTTTACCGGCACTGTTTCCGGCATTTACTGTGCGTGGCCTGGTATGACCTCCCAGTTTTCACAGAGCAGGGCCCTCTTCCGTCATCTGAAAAGGTGTTCCCAAATCCATGAGTCCGCAGATAATTTCAGAAGCCCCTCTCACCAGATTTCGGACTGCATTTGGATCTGACAGGCCGCTGCCGGCCTTCATGGTATCCTGCCAATGAGACTGGAGCGCTGTCTGCCCTCCCGATTGTTCACCGTTGATCCCACCCTCAGCCATCACCGACTGTGACCTTTCGGATGGCTGCTGGGAAACCAGAATACAGGGAAAGCCTGCTTCTGCCGCCGTAAATGCCGCAGACAGTCCCGCCAGACCGGCGCCTATGATGATAAGCTTTCTTTTCATTCTCCGTCTCCCCGCTCTTTTGCCAGCTCATGAAGGATTTCTGCCAAATCCCCATCCAGACCATAAGACTTATCCCTGATCTCATCCGGGATAAAAATCTCGCCCAGATTCACCGTCACATAAACGGCCTGGGGTTCTCTGGCAGCCAGCCGCATAAGCGGCGCTTTGATCAGCTGATTTCTCCAGCCTATGCCCAGCTCCAGGATCACCAGTTTCTTTCCATGGTATTGTTCCAGAAAGTCCTCCAGACGCTTTTGGCTCTCAGTTTCAGGTATAAAATTCCTATCCATCGCCATATGGACCTGCATAGGCCCGCCGCAGACCGGACAATAGGGAATCAGTTCCGAGGGAATTTTCCCTTCCTGCTCTGTTTCTGCCATCTTCTCTGCCAGGTCTGTCCAGGGATAAACCTTCTCATGACAGCGGGCAGCGCACTGCATGGTCAACCAGTTGCCCTCCACTTCATAAATCTTCTCCGGTGCAAATCCGCACATCTCAAAATGGCATTCCCCATTGGAAGTGATGACAAAGTAATCCTTTTTGCTGATAAGTTTTTTCAGATCTGCCATCACCTGGGTTTCCCTGTATTCTCCGCAGTAGTGATGGACCAGGCGGCTCCAGAATCCCCATTTTTCCTCCTCAGAAGGCCACCTGGCTCCCATTCCCTGAAGGATACACTGAATTCCGTACTTTTGCTTCAGGTCCCCAAACAATTCTTCAAAAGCCTGGTTATCCGCAAACAGGTGAAGCCCTTCCGTAATAGACAGGCCATTGCTGGCGCCGATCAAAACCCCATCGACTTCTTCAATTTTCTTGACGATTTCCTTTTTGTTATCCAATATCATTTGCTCTTCCACCTTCGTCATCATCCTGCGCTTTCAATCTTGACAGCAAAATTTCCCCAACCGTAACTGCGTCCTCCATACTCAGATAATGGTCTGCACTTTTACTTACATAAAATTTCCCGGAGGCCTCAAACTCTTCATCCGCAAACCATACTTTCAGCCAGATCGGATAGTTTGGCAAAAAGTGAAATACTGCGCATAAGTCAGCATTGCTGTCTGTAAATTCCGCCCCAAGAGCTTTGCAAATCTTCCGGATGCCATCTGGTGTCTTTCTGCTCAGAAATCCCCGGAGTTCCTTTTCCATGTCATGGTCAAATTTGCTTCCTCTGATAAGGCCGTCCTTTAATCCTCCAAACGTAATGATCTGCTCAGAAACAGCAGTCCCGTCTGCCAGAGCCAGATAATGAAGGATCACTAATTGATGCCATTCCTCAAGCTCGGGGGAAAATGTATATTCAGGAACTGTGATCCTGACCCTTTGGTTCAGGCTTTGTAATTCTAATACTGCATTTTCTTCGTGAAAAACAGCTCCACTTCTTTGAGCTATATTATCCGGAGACAGATGTTTTAACTGCTCCTTTGCAGTCCGAAGCATCTCGCTAAAAGCCCTGTTGTACTGAACCGTATCTTTATGAAAACCGTCTATTTTTTTCACACCCTTTCTGCAGCAGCTTTCAGTACTTTTGCAATATCTTCCTTAATGACCATTCCCTTTTCCTCTATGTCTTTTGGCAAGAAATCATATTGATTATTCACTGCAATGTACCGGGCCTTTGGAAAACTCAGGGTCAGGTTCCAGAAGGGTTCCTGGATAAACATAGGAGTCAGACGCCCAACGCCCAGCTCCAGGAAAAGTATTTTTTCATCTTTATGTTCCAA
>DWYL01000162.1 GCA_019118685.1 Candidatus Blautia merdipullorum | reverse complement strand
ATTGAGCAGACCGAGGCTTTTGTGAGCATTGATGTAAATTCCGGGAAATTTGCTGATAAGAAAAATACCAGAGAGACCTTTCGGAAAATCAATCTGGAGGCGGCCAGGGAAATTGCTTTTCAGCTTCGGCTGCGGAATTTATCCGGGATCATCCTTATAGATTTCATCAATATGGAAGAGGAGGAAGACAAGAAAGAACTTTTGAGAGTTCTTCAGAGTTACCTGAGAAAGGATCCGGTAAAAGCTGCGGTGGTGGATATGACTCCTCTGAATATTGTGGAAGTAACCAGAAAAAAGGTGCAGAAATCTCTGGAAGAAGAGATGAAGAGAAGAAAGGACTGGGAAAGATGAAAAAGCCTTCTGTGATGACAACGCTCTGTTACATTGAGAAGGAGAACAGTTACCTGATGCTTCACCGGGTGGTGAAGAAAAATGATGTAAATAAAGATAAGTGGATCGGCGTGGGAGGGCATTTTGAAGAGGGAGAAAGTCCTGAAGAGTGTCTCCTTAGAGAAGTTAAGGAGGAGACAGGACTGACTCTGAAAACTTATGATTTCCGGGGCCTGATCACCTTTAAGCTTACAGATTCTGCAACAGGAAATACTTTGACAGAATATATGTGCCTGTATACGGCAACAGAATACGCAGGAGAACTTTCCTCCTGCAATGAGGGTATCCTGGAATGGGTGCCCAAAGAGAAGATCCAGGATCTGGAAATCTGGGAAGGGGACAAGATCTTCTTCCGTCTTCTGAAAGAAGACCATCCTTTCTTTTCCCTGAAGCTGTGGTATATAGATAACGAATTAAAAGAGGCGGTATTAGATGGAAGAGCAATGGAATTACGAAGATAAAAGAGATGAAGGTAAGGTAAACCGGTTGAAACCCATCCACGGGATCCTGCTTTTTATCGTGGTGATGGTTTCTTTCTATACCATTATCGCCTGGGCCCAGATGAAGTGGGGCATGTATGGGCTGGCGCTTACAGAGCTGTACCTTCTGCTTTTGGTCTTGGGCAGTGCGAAGCTTTTGAAAGTGCCCTTTAAAGAGGTCTTTCCTGTGAAAAAACCCCAGTGGCAGAAAGTTTTTGCAGTGCTGCTCTGCTGGATCGCGTCTTACAGCGCTGTGATCCCTCTTACCATGATCGTGGCTTACTTTTTCCCAAGAGAGATGTTTTCTGTCAGCGGAAGTCTGAATGAGTTTATGGCAACAGTTCCCCTGGTTCTTTCTGTATTTATAAGCTGTGTTATGCCGGCAGTCTGTGAAGAAGCTGTACACAGAGGCTTTATCCTGAAAAGTTTTCAGTCCAGGATAAAGGGCAAATGGACTCTGGTGGTATTGATGGGACTGCTGTTTGGACTATTTCATGGAAGCCTGTGGCGGTTTCTGCCTACAGCGCTTCTGGGAGCTGCTCTTACTTATCTGATGGCGGAAACAGAAAATATGATCTATCCGGCCCTGTTTCACTTCATAAATAACTTTTTTCCAACTTTGATGTCCGGAATGATGGGGCTTATCGGGGGAGGGGTAGATAACCAGGCGGTAACCCAGTCTCTGATGGAAAACGGCCTTCCTTTATCCTTCCTGGGTGTCTATATTGGTATGGGCTGTGTGGCGCCTTTCTGCTTTTATACAGCCGCATATCTCCTCCGCCGGGGTGTGCCGGGGAGGGAGCAGCGGTATTTTACATCTAACAAGATGCTGGTGCTGCTGGTGGTTCTTACGGTAATCCCCATAGTTTTGGGAGGAGCACTGCTTTTCCTGGGGATTTTTGATATGCTGATGAATGGTTCAGGGGAGTCTGTGTTCTATCAGAACAGCTATCTGATCTGGCAGACCTTGGAAATTTTTATCCGGTAAAAAAATGAAATTTATATATTGACGGAATGAGGGAATGATGGTAATATACTATCGTATGCCGCACAAAGAGGTTGAAGCGTCCGGAAGGACCACCATATTTGGCGAGTAATGATAATAGGAGGTGCCATATGTACGCAATTATTGCAACAGGTGGTAAACAGTACAAAGTAGCCGAAGGCGATGTTATCAGAGTAGAAAAGCTTGGAGCAGAAGCTGGTGAAACAGTTACTTTTGACCAGGTACTTGCTGTAAGCAACGATGGTTTAAAAGTTGGCGAAGATGTTGCCAACGCAACAGTAACTGCATCTGTAGTTGAAAACGGTAAGGCAAAGAAAGTTATCGTTTACAAGTATAAGAGAAAAACCGGATACCACAAGAAAAACGGTCACAGACAGCAGTTTACTAAAGTGAAAATTGAAAAGATCAATGCTTAATCCCCATGATTAAAGTAACGATTTATCAGAGTTCAGAAGGGGAGATTTCAGGATTTGCCATACAGGGACATGCAGGTTACGCCGAAAGCGGCAGTGACATTGTATGTGCGGCTGTATCGGTACTGGCTCAGAATACAGTGAATTCCATTGAACAGTTTACACAGGATGGTTTTTCTGCTGACGTAGACGAAGAAGAAGGAGGACTGTATCTCAAGATGGAGCCGGGATACTCCAAAGAATCAAAACTGCTTCTGGATTCCCTTATCCTCGGTTTACAGGGGATAGAAGAAGAATATATGGATTATCTAGATGTCATATTCGAGGAGGTGTAAGACATGTTAAAGATGAACCTTCAGTTATTTGCTCATAAAAAGGGAGTTGGTTCTACAAAGAACGGCCGTGATTCCGAGTCCAAGAGACTGGGTGCCAAGAGAGCTGACGGACAGTTTGTAAAAGCTGGAAACATCCTTTACAGACAGCGTGGAACAAAGATCCACCCAGGCGTAAATGTAGGCAGAGGCGGAGACGACACTTTGTTTGCATTAGTAGACGGTGTGGTACGTTTTGAGAGAAAAGGCAGAGACAAAAAGCAGGTTTCTGTAGTTCCCGTAACTACGGCTGAGTAATCACGATAACAGGGCGGCTTCAAATCATTTTGGTTTGGAGCCACTTTTTTTCATATGGAAAATCAGACGGAGGAAATTATGTTTGCAGACAGAGCGAAAATCTATATCCGCTCAGGTAAGGGCGGCGACGGACATGTAAGCTTCAGAAGGGAGCTTTTTGTCCCCAGCGGCGGTCCTGACGGCGGAGACGGCGGTAGAGGCGGCGATGTTATTTTTGAGGTGGATAAAGGATTAAACGCCCTGAGCGATTATCGTCATAAAAGAAAATATGCTGCAGGAGACGGAGAGCCGGGGGGCAAGAGAAGATGCCACGGAGCTGACGGAAAAGATATTATCCTGAAGGTTCCAGAAGGAACGGTGATCAAAGACGCAGCCAGCGGGAAGGTCATTGCCGATATGTCCGGAGAGAATACCCGTCAGGTAGTATTAAAAGGGGGAAGAGGAGGAAACGGCAACCAGCACTATGCTACAGCCACCATGCAGGCGCCGAAATATGCCCAGCCGGGACAGGCTGCCCAGGAACTGGAGGTGCAGTTAGAGCTGAAGGTGATCGCAGATGTAGGCCTTCTGGGATTTCCGAACGTCGGAAAATCCACCCTTCTTTCCAGAGTGAGCAATGCCCGTCCTCAGATTGCCAATTATCATTTCACCACCATTAATCCCCATCTGGGAGTGGTAGATTTTGAAGGATGCCAGGGATTTGTCATTGCAGATATTCCCGGGCTTATTGAGGGCGCTTCCCAGGGCGTAGGGCTGGGCCATCAGTTCCTGCGTCATATTGAGAGGACAAGGGTGCTGATCCATCTGGTAGACGCAGCTTCTACAGAAGGACGGGATCCGGTAGAGGATATTTACAAGATCAATAAAGAACTGGAGGCCTATGATCCTGAGATGATGAAAAAGCCTCAGGTTATAGCGGCTAATAAGATCGATGCTGTTTATCCCGGGGATGAAGATCCGGTAGAGAGACTTCGCAAAGAGTTCGAGCCTCAGGGTATCCGGGTGTTTGGCATTTCTGCGGTGAGCGGCAAAGGTCTGAAGGAACTGCTCTATTATGTGAAGCAGCTTCTGGATTCTATTGACAAAGAACCTGTTGTTTTTGAACAGGAATTCTTCCCGGAGGATATGATGATCCGGGAGAATCTGCCTTATATAGTAGAGCGGTCAGAGGATGATGAACACATCTTTATCGTAGAAGGACCAAAGATCGAGAAGATGCTGGGCTATACGAATCTGGATTCAGAAAAGGGATTCCTGTTTTTCCAGAAGTTCCTGAAAGAATCCGGAATCCTGGAAGACCTGGAGAAGGCCGGTATCCAGGAAGGGGATACGGTACGGATGTACGGCTTTGATTTCGATTATTACAAATAGGAGTAAAGTATGACAAGCAAACAGAGAGCTTATTTAAAAAGTCTTGCTATGAAAATGGAACCCATTATCCAGATCGGGAAATCCAGCCTGACTCCGGAGCTGACAAAGGCTGTGGAAGAGGCACTGGCTGCAAGAGAGCTGATCAAGATCAGCGTGCTCCAGAACTGTATGGATGATCCCAGAAGCCTGGCGGATATGCTGGCGGAAAGAACCCGCTCTCAGGTGGTACAGGTTATTGGAAAGAAAATCGTCCTTTACAGAGAAGGCAAAGAAGATAAGAAAAAAATACTTCTTCCCTAATGCCAGGGAGTTTAAAGAGAAAGTTTCGGCAGTCTGCCGGGGCACATAGAAAAAGGAGCAGCCATGAGTGAAAAGAAGAAGCGGATAGGAATCATGGGAGGCACTTTTGATCCCATTCATATTGGCCATCTGATCCTGGGAGAAACTGCATACCATCAGTTTCAGCTGGATAAGATATTATTTATGCCTGCAGGGAATCCCCCTCATAAACAGGCCAGAGAAAACAGGGCTACAGACCGCCAGCGGGTGGACATGGTCCGTCTGGCGATCGCTTCCAATCCTCATTTTTCCCTGTCTCTGGAAGAAATGCACAGAGAGGGATACACTTATACCTATCGGACCCTGGAGCGGTTGAAGAAACAGAATCCCGATACAGAATATTACTTTATTCTGGGCGCCGATTCCCTTTATACATTTGATGAATGGAGGGAACCGGGAAGAATCCTGGGAGCCTGCACTATTTTGGTAGGTACCAGAAATCATACCAGTGATGAAAAGCTGGACAGAGCCATTCAGCATTTGGAGAAAAAATATCAGGGCAACATTCAGAAACTGGAATCCTTAAATATTGATATTTCTTCTAAAATGATACGCTCCTGGATCGAAGAAGGAAGAAGCCTGGCCTATTATGTGCCGGATCAGGTAATCGACTATATAGAGAAAAATAAGATTTATAAGGATTGTGATAAAGATGAAGTATGATTTTGCAGGCTATGAGAAAAAATTAAAAAAATACCTGGACAAAGACAGATACATACATACCCTTGGAGTGATGTATACGGCTGCGGCTCTGGCAATGGCACATGATTATGATATGGAGCAGGCGCAGATGGCAGGGCTGCTTCACGATTGTGCCAAATGTATTCCCAACAAGAAGAAGCTGAAGATCTGTAAAAAGCAGAATATAGGGATTTCATCTATAGAGAAAAACAATCCTTTTCTTCTTCATGCAAAACTGGGAGCTTATATCGCAAAGGAAAAATATCAGATCGAGGATGAAGAGATATTGTCCGCCATCCGGTGGCATACTACAGGGAAAGAAGCAATGAGCGAATTAGAAAAGATTGTATATATTGCTGATTATATCGAGCCGGGAAGAAATAAAGCCCCCAGACTGTCCTGGATCCGGAAAGTGGCTTTTGAAGATCTGGATGAAGGCATGTACTATATTTTAAAAGACAGCCTTTCTTATTTAGGAAACAGCAGTAAGGTGCTGGATCCGATGACCCGGAAGGCTTTTGAATACTATGAAACTCTTCACCTGGAAAGAAAGCAGAGAAAGGAAAAACATGGAAAGTAAAGAAATGGTGCGTCTTGCCTGTGAGGCAATGGAAGACAAAAAAGCACAGGATATTAAGATCATTGACATCGAGAAAGTTTCCACCTTGGCAGATTATTTCATCATTGCCAGCGGAACCAACAGAAACCAGGTCCAGGCTATGGCAGACAGTGTCAGCGAAACCCTGGGCAGAGCCGGAGTAGAACCAAAACAGATGGAAGGATATCAGACAGCCAACTGGATCCTGCTGGACTACAGAGATGTGGTCATTCATATTTTTGATGAGGAAAACCGGCTGTTTTATGATCTGGAACGTATCTGGAGAGACGGCGTTCTGGTAGACAGAGAGGCTTTTGATAAAGAATAATGGAAAACCGGAGAAAACGTACAGGAGCAGAAAAAGCTGTGGACGTTTTCTCCGGTTTTTGCATCAGCGCATAAAACGGAAAACACCGATGACTCTTCCCAAGATCTGGAAGGACTGATCCGGACTGACCAGGATCGGATCCATAGAGTCATTTTCCGGCTGAAGACGGATAAAACCGTTCTCTTTATAAAAAGTTTTGACAGTGGCGGAATCATCGATCAGAGCCACCACTTTCTGGCCGTTTTCTGCAGTGGTCTGCTGTTCCACTATTACATAATCGCCATTAAAAATACCGGCATTGATCATGCTGTCCCCCTGCACCACCAGCATGAAGGTTTTACTGTTGGGCATATATTCGGCGGGGATGGGAAAATAGCCCTCTACATTTTCTACTGCCAGAAGAGGCTGGCCGGCGGCAACCTTGCCGATAATAGGAACATTGACAGTCTCACGTCTCACAAGATTGAAATTGTCATCTACAATCTCTATGGCCCTTGGCTTGGTAGGATCCCGGCGGATATAGCCGTTCTTCTCCAGGGTTTCCAGATGAGAATGTACGGAAGAAGTAGACTTCAGATTTACAGCTTCGCATATTTCACGGACAGATGGGGGGAATCCCCGGTTTAAGATTTCATTTTTTATATATTCTAAAATTTCAGATTGTTTCTTGCTGATCTTACCATATGACATAACAGATACCTCCGATTTCTTTAGTCAATCATACCATAAATACCTGGCAAATGCAAACAAATATTCCGAAAGTTTGTTCGAAAATACCTTGACAAACATTTGTTCTTGTATTATGATGATGCTATCAAGAAAAGAACGTATGTTTGCGAACATATATTTGCGTCAGGAGGTAAAAAAATGAGAAAAAGACAGAGAAAGTTATCATTGGCAGTATTGTTATGTGTTGCAGTGATCGCTGCAACTGCAATCAGTTTTTCTATGGTAAATACGGCAGAGGCGGGGACACCGGAGTCCAGCCGCTATAAATATTATACCAGTATCCAGGTAGAGCCGGGGAGCAGTCTGTGGGATATTGCAGAGAAATACGCTTCCAGTGAGTATGAAAGCCTGGAAGCGTATATCCAGGAAGTGAGGCAGATCAACCATTTGGATGAAGACACGATTTACGCAGGATCATATTTGTGCATTCCTTATTATTCTTCTGAATATAAGTAAGATCTCGGGAAAATCCGCCTGTCCCCGGCAGATGTCAAAGATTTGCACGCCTATAGCCGGGGATGGTTCCAGACAGAATTCAGTATAAAAATTTTTCTTCAAATTTCTTCAGGGGACGGTTGATTTCCTTAGCGATCAGGCCCACAAAAATTGCAGCGGCTATTGTACCTTCACGGACACCGTGCAGCCCGCTGAGAAATGCAAGGGACAGGATACAGGAAATTACTACAAGGGTCACGTCAAACCCTACTTTCATATAGCCGAATTTTACAGGGCATACTTTGCATATGGCAAGGACAACCCCTTCTCCGGCCAGGGTCACTACATTTGCGGTGACTTCAAAGCTCACTCCTACAGCTACCAGCAGGATTCCCACAATGCACAGCATCCATTGCTGCCAGTAAGTATGATAAGTAACTTTGTCCAGAGCCCAGACGGCAAAATCTGTAAGATAGCCGAAAATAAAAGCCACCGGGAGCTGGATAAGCTGAATAAGTTCGTACCTTTTTCTGAGGATCAGGATCTGGATCAGGATAAACACACAGTGCATGAGGATCGTGGTGTTTCCCACAGAGAGAGGAGTAAGAAGGCTGCTGACATAGGGGAGGCTGGAAATGGGAGAAGTCCCTAAATTCGCCTCTATAGAGAAAGCAACGCCAAAGGCCATGATACATAATCCTATACAAAGAAAAATATATCGTTTCATTAAACTTGCTGCACTTCTTTTTTCTTTTTTCATATAGATCTGTACCTTCTTTCCAAGTTTTATAAAGGAGAGCAGAAAATTTTCTGCACCATATCTTATTATAAGAATTTGTTTTTTAGTGTCAAGTTTCCACTCTTCTCCTGGAATTTTATCCTTTTCATAAAAGAAATACAGTGTTATAATAGAACTAATTTTCCGGAGCTGTCGCATTAAATATCCTTGATCTTGATTAATGCGACAACTCCGATTTGTTTAGAAAGTATTCTTTGACGGAAGAGAGGTACGGGATATGGCAATTCAAAAAATAGGAATTCCCAGAGGACTGATGCTATACAGAAACGGTATTTTGTGGAAGACTTTTTTTGAAAATCTGGGATACCAGTGTATAATCAGCGGGAAAAGTGACAGAAGGATCCAGGAAGAGGGTGTACAGCTTGCCATTGACGAAACATGTCTTCCTTTTAAAATTTATCTGGGACATGTGAAAGAACTGATCGGCAAATGCGATGCGGTATTTGTGCCGAGAATGGGAGGTTATGAAGCTAAGGAACGGATGTGCACCCGGTATCAGTCTCTGCCGGATCTGGTTGAAAATATTTTTCGGGGGACACCATTAAAAATATTGACTGTCAGCTATGACTGGTATGACCATACCCGGGAAGAGAAGGATTTGTGTAGAAAACGGAGTAGCTGTAGACTATGCCATGAACACTCTCTGCGCCGCAGGAACAGGAGCTTTCCTTTCCAGTCAGGCCCACAGACTGGGGGTAGAAGTAGAAGATTTCGGAAGGATCGCTCTTTCAGCCAAAAGGGCGGCGCCTGTAGCAGCCAGATGTACGGTTTTTGCAGAATCGGATCTGGTCCACAAACTTCAGGTAGGCTATCCAAAAGAAGAGATCATAGCCGGCTTATGTAAAGCTGTGGCAGGTAATTATCTGAACAACGTAGCAAAAGGAAAGAAGATCGTTTCGCCGGTAGTCTTTCAGGGAGGCGTGAGCAAAAATCAGGGTGTTGTGAAGATGTTTGAAGAAGAACTGGGAATGCCTGTACTGGTAGATGAGAAAGGTCATTTGATGGGAGCTTTCGGTATAGCGGTTTTGGCAAAGGAGAGCAGAAGGGAAGAGGCTTTTGACTTCCATGTTACGGATATAGAATTTAAAACGCGGGAAGTAACCTGTGGAAAATGTGCCAATCATTGTGAGATCATCTGTGTTTTTCGAGAAGGAATATTAATCGATTCCTGGGGGAACCGATGCCCTAATGGTGAGATAACAGCAAAAAACCAGAGCGACAAATTCTAATAAAAATAATATTTATAAAGGTTTTTTGGAAAATCCATTTTGACACAGGAGAAAATCATGTTATAGTTATAGCAGAATCAGAAAACAATCGCATGAGCAGAGGAAAATGCGCAGACCAGGCTTGTGCAGGGAAGGTTATGGTGGACATATGGATTGGAAAGAATACTTACAAAAAGAAAAACACTGCAGCTGCGGTAAAAATCATATTTGTGATATTGAAGAGATCATTATTGAAGAGGGAGGGATAAAACGCCTTCCGGAGATATTGGGAAAGCATGAATATGAGAAGCTGTGTGTGGTCTCAGATCTCCATACAGAAAAGGCAGCGGGTTTGATCGTTTATGAGGAGCTTGAAAAAGCCGGATATGCTTTTGAAAAGGTAGTATACCAGGATGAGGAGCTTGTGCCGGATGAAGATGCTTTGATCTATCTTTTTACCCGGGTGCCCAATGACTGCGACCTGATCATTGCTGTCGGAAGCGGAACGATCAATGACCTTTGCCGTTATGTGAGCTATAAGATGAAAATAGATTATTATATTGTGGGAACTGCGCCTTCTATGGACGGGTATGCATCTAATGTATCTCCCCTTATCATCCGTCATTTAAAGACTACATATGAGGCCCGGCCAGCCAGAGTGATCATCGGAGATCTGGATATTATTTCTAAAGCGCCTCTTCACATGATCGCTGCAGGGGTAGGAGATATTTTGGGGAAATATGTCTGTCTGACAGACTGGCAGCTGGCCCATATTGTGAACGGGGAATACATTTGTCCGAAAGTAATGGAACTTGTCCGGGAATCTATTAAAAAGGTAGCAGAGAACGCAGGAAGAGCAGCGAACAGGGACAAGGAAGCGATCTGTGCCATTATGGAGGGACTGGTGCTCAGCGGTATTGCCATGAGCTATATAGGGAACTCCAGACCTGCTTCCGGAAGCGAACACCACATGTCCCATTACTGGGAGATGATGTTTCTTTTGGCCCGGCAGCCGGACCCTCTTCACGGCACAAAAGTAGGGACCGGTACAGTAATGGCGGTCCGTCTTTATGAGATGCTGAAAGAAAAACGAGAGAAGCTGTTCCCTTTGACGGCCCCTTCCTTTGCCTATGATCTGTGGAAAGAAAAAATAAAAGAGGCTTACGGCCCGGCAGCTCCAGGAGTCCTGGAACTGGAGAAAAAGACAGGGAAAAATTCTGATAAAGAAGTACTTAGAAGGAGAGCAGCTTTCCAGGCTCATGAGGAAGAAATTTTTTCTGTGATCGACCAGCTTCCTGAAGCGGAAGACATAATAGAGATCCTGAAGTCTATGGAAGCTCCCTATTATCCGGAACAGATCAATGTCTCAGAAAATGTATTTACCAGAGGTATTTATTACGCAAAAGACCTGAGGGACCGCTTCGGGCTCCTTCAGATTTTGTTTGATCTGAATCTGCAGGAAGAGTTTACAAACCGCCTTATCAGGGAAATTTATTGAAAGAAGGGATTTATATGTACAGTATAGAAAACCAGTATCTGAAGGTAGTAGTGTCTTCACTGGGTGCTGAACTTCA
The DNA here is from genome assembly GCA_019118685.1 of Candidatus Blautia merdipullorum. Taxonomy (GTDB): domain Bacteria; phylum Bacillota; class Clostridia; order Lachnospirales; family Lachnospiraceae; genus Blautia; species Blautia merdipullorum. The sequence goes on along the minus strand of DWYL01000162.1, from coordinate 2,424 downwards.
GAATATTTTTGATAAAGAGATGAAACAAGAGGTTCTCTGGCAGGGAGATAAAAAATACTGGGGAAGACGGGCGCCTGTTCTTTTCCCAAATGTGGGAAGACACAGCGGAGATTTTTACGTCTGGAAAGGAAAGAAATTTTCTACAAAACAGCACGGGTTTGCAAGAGATATGAATTTTGATTGTGTGAAAGAAACAGGGGAGGAGCTGGTATTTTTACTGAGAGATACGGAAGAAACCAGAAAATATTTTCCTTTTGCTTTTGAACTTCAGATATCTTACGGTCTTTCCGGAAGAGAGCTGGAAGTAAAGTGGGAAGTGAAAAATCTGGATCAGGAGACAATCTTCTTCACTATAGGAGGACATCCTGCTTTCCGGGTGCCTGTTCTGGAGGGTACTGCCCAGACAGATTATAAACTGCTTTTCAGAGGAAAAGAGGAACTGCAATACCGGCTCATATGCCCGGGGGAAGGTACGGCGGATACTTCCAGAATATATAAGCTTCCTTTGAAAAATTACGGGGAGTATACCGGCTGCGATATTACAGAGCATATGTTTGATCAGGATGCGCTGATTTTTGATGATGGACAGATTCAGTGGGCTGCCATAGGTTATCCGGACAGCAGACCTTATATTTCGCTGGAATGCAGTGGATTCACAAATTTTGGCATCTGGTCTGTGCCGGGAGCACCTTTTGTCTGCCTGGAGCCCTGGATGGGAAGATGCGATGACCATGGATTTGAGGGAGAAATCTCAGAAAAGTCGGGAATCCTGAAAACCGAGCCCTCAGGTGTGTTTCAAAAGTCTTATAAGATCCGGGTTTATAGACCGGAGACAAATTATGTTACGATGGACAAGAGAAAGGAGTAGAAAATTATGGCAAACAGTAAAGAAATCCCTTACAAAATCTATTTGGAAGAAAGTGAGATGCCAAAGCAGTGGTATAATCTGAGAGCGGATATGAAAAATAAGCCGGCTCCTCTGTTAAACCCAGGAACTATGAAGCCTATGACTGCCGAGGAACTTGGGCAGGTATTCTGTGAAGAACTGGTGCAGCAGGAACTGGATGATACTACCCCTTATATTGATATTCCTCAGGAGATCCAGGATTTCTATAAAATGTATCGTCCTTCTCCTTTGGTAAGAGCTTATTGTCTGGAGAAAAAACTGGATACTCCGGCAAAGATCTACTATAAGTTTGAAGGCAATAATACCAGCGGGAGCCATAAGCTGAATTCAGCGATTGCCCAGGCTTATTATGCCAAGAAGCAGGGATTAAAAGGAGTTACCACAGAGACCGGAGCAGGCCAGTGGGGAACCGCACTTTCCATGGCCTGCGCATATCTGGATCTGGACTGCCAGGTATATATGGTAAAATGCTCTTATGAGCAGAAACCCTTCAGAAGAGAAGTAATGAGAACTTACGGCGCTTCGGTAACACCTTCTCCTTCGGAGACTACGGAAATCGGAAGAAAAATATTGAAAGAACATCCGGGAACTTCAGGAAGTCTTGGCTGTGCGATTTCAGAAGCTGTAGAAAGAGCTACTCATCAAGAGGGATATCGCTATGTGCTGGGAAGTGTGCTGAACCAGGTGCTCCTTCATCAGACAGTGATCGGTCTTGAAACTAAGACGGCTCTGGATAAATATGGAATTGTCCCGGATATGATCATTGGATGCGCCGGAGGAGGATCGAACCTGGGCGGTCTGATCTCGCCCTTTATGGGAGAAAAACTAAGAGGAGAACGAGATTATCAGATTATTGCAGTAGAGCCGGCTTCCTGCCCAAGCTTTACTAGAGGAAAATTTGCCTATGATTTCTGCGATACAGGAATGGTAACGCCGCTTCAGAAGATGTATACTCTGGGAAGTAATTTTATTCCTTCTGCAAACCATGCGGGAGGTCTTCGTTATCATGGAATGAGCGCTGTCTTATCCCAGCTTTACCATGACGGTCTGATGGAAGCAAGAGCTGTAGAACAGACTTCTGTGTTTGAGGCTGCAGAAGAGTTTGCAAGGATAGAAGGTATCCTTCCAGCTCCGGAAAGCGCTCATGCGATCAAGGTAGCTATGGATGAGGCCAGAAAATGTAAGGAGACAGGAGAGGAAAAAACCATTGTCTTCGGTCTGACTGGCACCGGATATTTTGATATGTATGCCTATGAAAGCTTTAATGACGGAAAGATGACAGACTATATTCCTACGGATGAAGAACTGGAGGCTGGTTTTTCAGGGCTTCCCAAGTTACCGGAAGATTTGATATAACAACAGAGAAATTTCAATTCTCTGGATTCTGGATTGTTACGGAAATCTGAAATTTGTGCTATAAAGCTTAAAAATATGATATATGTATAGCCAAAAATCATCTAAGATAAGGGAAGATTATAAGAATAACAGAGGAGGGATATAGAAGATGATCTATAATC
>DWYL01000161.1 GCA_019118685.1 Candidatus Blautia merdipullorum | reverse complement strand
GCGGGCTGGGGATCCGCTCCAAAGCTGCTTTGCAGGCATGTTCCAATCTTTCCGGAGTATATTTATCCGCCAGTTTCAGGAGAGACAGGCAGCCCTTATAAGCCTGTTCTTCAATCCGGTAGGAATCAAAGATCCTCTGGATCACCTGATGGGTTGACTCACCGATACCAGATGCCCACTTAAGGAACCTTGCCTTATCCCATTCACTGTACAGCTGATGGTTGACAGGCATGTGCTCCGGGATCGTGGAATACTGCCCGCGGCGTCCATAAAGACGTTTGTGGCTGCAGATCCGATTCCCTTTGTAATAAACCTCAATGCTGCTCTTGGTGTACCGGACATCCACTTTCTTGCGCACATACTCATAAGGGACCGAATAGTTCTGAAAATCTATGGCAATGTGAAATGGAAAGTCAGGTAAAATGTAAAGCTACAGCGATTTTATAAGGTATAGATTTTTTTCTGACTACTGTAGCTTTACATTTTATCCCATCTTTACAACGACTGAAGCCACCCTAGCAGTGATGTATCTTTTTGCCACATCGGCGTTTCAGATTTTGTGATGCTTGGACATGTGTTTTCAATCGCCTTGCGTTTCTGTTCACTATCACAGCGGGCATATATTTCAGTGGTTGAAATTTCCGAATGCCCAAGGAAATCTCTGATATATATCAGTGGTACGCCTGCTTGCAGCATATGCATACTTTTACTGTGGCGAAGACCATGCGGTGATACTGTTTCAGGAATGAGATCAGGCTGTTTTTCTCGTGCAATCTTAACGTATTTTTTTAGGATATAGGCAATGCCGGCCCGCGTTAGTTTCTCTTTTTTCCGATTTGAAAAGAGAGGGACGTTATATTCACCTCTGTAGGACGGATGATATATGCTTATGTACTTTGACACCAGATCTGATGTCGTACTCATTAACGGAACGATACGGGTTTTGCTGCCTTTTCCGGTGAGTCTTAGAGTTGATGGCTTTTCCGCCCGGAAATCATTTACCGATAAATCTGCGATTTCCTGAACACGGGCGGCACTGTCATACATAAGGCTCAAGAGCGTGAGATCCCTAAATCCTGTCCTGCTTGAAGTCTCAACGGCATTAAGAACTGACTTTATTCCTTCTACAGTCAGATATTCCAGCGTATGTCCAGGTTCTTTCTTTCTTGGAATAGAAAGAATCTGCTGACATTGATAAATATAGTCTGGCGTTTGTGTTTGTATATAGGAAAACAGTGATTTAATTGCAGCCAGCCGAATGTTTCTGGTTGAAACACTTGATCCCCTGGATTTTTCGAGCCATTCCAGATATTTTATAATTGTTTCTCTGGACAATAGCGGGATATCAACATCTTCCGCTTTTATGTTTTGAGTATCATCCAGATATTTCAGCAAAAGGATATATGCATCGCGTTTGGAAGCGATTGTATTGTAACTTACCCCTTGAATCCCCGGAAGATATTCGGTAAGATACTTGCTCATATATCTGGCAAAACAGGTTGGATTCATTACTGCACCTTTGGGATTGCATAAGAGCAGGTTTCTTCTACTGCCTTTAAGATTTCCGGGTAAATCTCAGCAGTCATTTTCAGGTACTGGCTTGTAGCAATGAGAGATTCATGTCCCATATATACCGAAAGGGCTGGGAGCATGTTTGAAAGATCATCGCCATTTTGGGATGCCTTTTGCAGTACATGGCAGCAATGAGTGTGCCTGATATCGTGGATGCGTGGCCCATACCCCCGTCCGGCGTGTTTGATTCCAGCGGTAACCAATATTTCCCGAAAGCGGAGATATACATTATGATGGGAACACGGCTCGCGCGTTATCCCGATAAAAAGGTAATCTTCCGGTTTGTAAAACGGATGCATGATATTGCAGTATTCCTTTAGAATCGAGAGCATACTTTCAGATACCGGAATAAGCCTGTCTTTATTGAACTTTGCACTAACAATCAGGATCGTTCCTTCGATCAGATCCATATGTTTCAGCTGTACATTAAGTGCTTCCATCACACGCAATCCCGTACAATACAGTAATCGGATGAGGACAGGCATCACAAGATGCATCGTGGACCGACGGTTTGGGTAGATTTTATTACTGGCTTCGAAGATTCGCTTCATCTCCTCATGGGTAAAGATATATGCAGAATATTTCGATTTCCTTTGTCGGATATATTCAAGGTTAACTGGAATATAAGCTTCATAGCCTGAAGATATCAGGAAAAGGGCGAACTGCCGGATACAGCTGATACGTTGCTGGTGACAGGATCTTGCTGACTCATAAGGTTTCTTCTCACACCATTTGTCCATGAGTTCTTTTGTAAACTTTGGAGAATCTATATTCAGAGAAAAGCAAAGATCATCGAAAGTTTTAAGGTAGACAGCCTCTGTTTCATACTTATAACCAGCAGCCCTTTTATAAGCAATAAAATCCCGTATGAGCTCTGCAAAGATACTGTGATAGACCTGTATCATATACGGACACCTCCCATCCATACACCGGTGAGACCTGGTACTTCCAAGGCAATCTTTCTCAGGTGATGCATATCGACTTTCAGATACATTTTTGTAGTATCTGTGTCTGAATGAGAAAGCACCTCTGATATAACTGGTAATGGAATTTCTTTTTCCAACATAGAGGTTGCCAGACTTGCGCGTAGTGCATGGGGGCCATGGCAACGCCCTGGTCTTGCTGTTATGCCGGCATCCCGGAATGCGTTTGTTACAATCATGTGGAGTGACGCCGGATTGAGCTTTTTGAAAGGGGCCTGCATCCGTAGAAATATATGATGATCCTCTGAGCTTGGCCTGACATCTTTTATGTATCGGATAATTGCATTGCCAACATCGGCAGGAAGTGGCAGCACAGCTGGCTTTCCAGTTTTTACAGTTACGAATTCAATGGTATTTCTTTCCCAATGGATGTTTTTGAATTCGAGGGCACAGATATCAGATGCCCTTATACCAAGCCGGGCAGCCATAAGTACCATAGCATAATTCCGTATCCCAACTGCGCTGGATTGATTAAAAGAAACCAGCATCTTTTCGATTTCATCAGTTTGGTAAACAGACGGGACAACCTTCCTGCATCTGACTGAAAGGACGACTGGGGAGTAATCCTCAGATGTGTGTCCATTCTGGTAAAGATAACGAAGCAATACTCGCATTGACGCAGAAACACTTTTTAAGGTTGGCAGGTTTTTCTGCTCAGCAAGCCATTTCATAAATCCCTGTACTATTGCCGGAGATATATCAGAAATTTTTGATATCCTGGATTCCTGCAGGTACTTGGAAAAATGATTCAGTGTGTAGATATCTCTATTTATGGTTGAAAGAGCTAAATCCTGAGATTTACGTTCGTTCAGGAATTCATAGAAGGGAAGTACATAAGCATCGTGGAAAGAACAAGGCCAATATGTTTTTTCACGATATACACTTTTTCCATCAGCACAATGGAGCAAAGCACAGACTGCTCGTTTCCTTCGTTTATCAATGGGGCGGAGCTTGGCGAAGTTTTGATCCGCATGAATATCATACTTATCTTTTAAAAAGGCAAAAGCGTTTTCTTTGCTGAAAACAAGATCATGTGCTATAAGATACTGTTCCAACGCTTTCCACGTATACGAAAGCTGAGTAATATAATCTTGTTTGATACCATCCCCTTTCATTGATTGCGAAACAGTTTGAATTAATTCGGTTACAGACATTTGTTCCTTCATGGTTTTCCTCCTCCTGTTTTTCCTTAATTTTAGAGGAGAAAATGTAAAGCGCATAGTTGTAAAATCGATAAAACTCGTAGAAATATGGAGCTTTGGTAAAAAGCTTTACATTTTACCTGACTTTTCATTTCACATTTAATGTTAAGCTTAACATTAAAGGTGATAATCAAGGGGAACCTTTGCAGTGGACCAGACTGCAGGCTCATACGGGGTTAAAGGGAGCGGCTTCATAAATGCCTGTTCTTCGTCTGAATAAGCACTGTAGCGGCATCCCTCCCGTTTTTTGAAAGGGTACTGGTTTAATTCTTCCAG
>DWYL01000160.1 GCA_019118685.1 Candidatus Blautia merdipullorum | reverse complement strand
TAGGCCAGGCGGATGAACACAATCTGGTTTCCAACATGGAAATCGATCTGCCGGATATTGATACCAGCGGCACTCTGGACATTGAAATCCAGTATTCTGTAAACAGCTCCAGGATCGGCACCATTGCTTTTACCTCATCAGGAGAAGAACTGCTCACAGACACCGTGACCATACCTCTGGATCAGGTGATCACACTGCCTGACGATACAGAGATCACACTGGAAAGATATACCACCAGCAATGTGGGACAGAAGATCTTTTTCACCGCTTCCTCGGAAAAAGTGAACTACGACTTTATTCTGAAGGGAGAAGATAACCTTGGAAACCCGGTAGAATTCCTTATCCGGTCTATCCAGAAAGGCCAGGGCCGTATGGAAGTCAGCACTATACACAACGGCTATGTAAATGACCAGGCAGAAAGCCTGACCCTGACTCCCTATGCAGTAAAATTCCCCGAAACCAGCGGAAAAATGAGCAACGACTATCAGCCCGTAGGAGAATCCTTCACCATCCAGCTTAAATAGCTCCATACAAACAGGACCGGGAAGGAACTGCCGGATTAATCAAAATCGAGAATATTTATACATTTTATTGCTCAGTCTGTGCCGCTTTGAGCCTATGGTCTCAAAGCTATGCTCGACAAATTCGCATAAAATGTATAAATATTCCTGCATTTGTTTAATTTAACAGTTCCTTCCCGGTCCTGTATTCTTTTTCTTTATATTCTGGTTCTTATTCCAGCTCTTTGAGCAGCTGTGAAACCGTCTTTTTGTAGATGGGATGGCGGATGTTGGGTGCGATCTCGCTGAGAGGCTTCAGAACAAAGTCCCGCAGGTGCATTTCTATATGAGGGATGATCAGTTCATCGCTTTCCATAACCAGATCGTCATACAATAAAATGTCAAGGTCTAAGGTTCTTGGTCCCCAGCGGACGATCCTCTCCCGATGGGCCTCTTTCTCGATTTCATGAAGCTTGTCTAAAAGCTCTTCCGGGGAAAGGGTGGTTTTTAAAAGGAGGCAGGCATTGAGGAAATCATCCTGTTCGACTCCGCCGTAAGGTTCTGTCACCAGATAGCCGGATACTTTTTCCACCTTGCACTCTTTCTCTTCATCCAGGCGCTTCACTGCCTGATCCAGATACCCTTTCTTGTCCCCCATATTGGAACCCAGCCCCAGATATACTTTATGCCAGAATCTGCTGATCTTCACAGATACATAGTCTATGGGAAGGCCTACCGGCGCCCAGGGCTTTTTCAGTTCCAGCTCAACGCCTTCCAGCAATGGATATCTAAGGAGCAGTTCCCCGGCCAGATTTTCTGCAGCCGCCTCTATAAGCTTAAAGGTATTTTTCTCCATATATTCTGTAATAAAATGGCTGACTTCCCCATAATCTATGGACAGTTCCAGCTCATCCTTCTTTCCCGCGGCACGGGTATCGGTATACATGACCAGAGAAATGATAAATTTCTGGCCCAGCTTTGTCTCTTCGGGGAAAACCCCGTGTCTGGCATAAAATTCCAGATTTTCTATGTGTATTTCATCGTATTTCATGGTTCTCTTACTCCTTCAGGATAGCCTGGGTCATCTGTATTGCTCTCTGGTTCTCCTTCACATCATGGACCCGTACAAAAGAGGCTCCCTTTTCTACTCCCATTACGGTTGTCACTATGGTTCCCTCCACCCGCTGGTCTGAGGGAAGGTCCAGAGTCTTCCCGATCACAGACTTTCTTGAAGTTGCAAGAAGCACAGGATATCCCATTTCTTTCAGGCATTCCAGGTGATTTATAGCCTGAAGGTTCTGTTCATAGGTTTTTCCAAAACCTACTCCCGGGTCCAGAATAATATTTTCATCAGGAACTCCTGCTGCCTTTGCGATCTCTACAGATTCTCTCAGATCCTGGCACATATCTTCCAGAAAATTTTTATATTCTGTATTGTTTCGGTTATGCATGAGACAGCAGGGCACCTGGTACTGTGCTGTCAGATCAGCTACCCTTCTGTCATACTTAAATCCCCAGATGTCGTTTACCATATCGGCTCCCGCTTTTAAAGCAGCTTCCACAACCTCGCTTTTATAGCTGTCCACAGACACCGGGATGTCAAAGTTTTCCTTTATCATCCGGATAGCCGGGACCACTCTCTGGATTTCCTCTTCGATGGTGATCTGGGTGTGGCCCGGGCGGGTGGATTCTCCTCCTACATCAATGATCGCCGCCCCTTCCCGGATCATATCTGCCACATGGTTTTTTGCCTTATCCAGGTCATTCCACTTTCCCCCATCGGAAAAAGAGTCGGGAGTCACATTTAAGATTCCCATAATATAGCATTCATTCTCTGTATCAAAATAGCGGTTTCCAATTTTCATGGCAGTTCTCCTTATCTCTTCATACGCTGATCAGCCTGTTTTTCTTTTCTTCGCTCCAGTTGCATTCCGGTTCTGCAGTGCAGAATCCGCAGATCCTGGACTTCTTATCTGCCCGGTAGAGCAGTCCGGCAAGCCGGCTGTTGTCTTTGGTTTCCCTGTCTCTGTGACGTAAGATCGCTCCCAGGATTTCCTCCTGCTCTTTGCCGGTAAACCCGCAGTCTTTCAGGATTTCCCCGGCCAGGTCTTCTCCTGCTTTCTCGTGGGGAATTCCTTCCGTGTACTGGAGATATCTTCCGATGTCGTGGAGCAGGGCCGCCCCGTAAATGATTTCTTTGGAAATACCGCTGTTCTTTTCCAGGTTTTCTATGTAAGCAATTCTTGCCACATCCAGCAGATGTTCTATGCCGTGCCTGCAGAATATACGGTCCTTCTCATATTCCGCCAGCCGCTCCATATGCCATTTCCACACAGGATGTCCGCATATTTTGTTTACTCTTTCCATATTATCTCCGCTCCAGCATACGATAAAACTGGTTCTGCAGTTTCTCATCATCATTGAAAACGCCTCTTGTAACTACCGTGACCGTTTTGGTACCGGGTTTTTTAATTCCCCGCATTGTCATGCACATATGTTCCGCCTCGATCAGCACCATAACTCCATGGGGTTTTAATTCTTTCATAAAGACGTCGGCGATCTGTGCGGTCAGGCGCTCCTGGAGCTGGAACCTCTTTGCAAAAACCTCCAGGGTACGGGCAATCTTGCTTAATCCTACCACTTCCCCGTCCGGGATATAGGCCACCGCCGCTGTTCCATAGAAAGGCAGCATATGGTGTTCGCAAAAAGAATAAAAGGGAAGGTCTTTTTCCATGACCATGTCATTATTATCTACATGAAACCGTTTCTTTAAATGCACTGCAGCATCATCTGTGTATCCCGCCGCCAGTTCCTCATACATTCTGGCAATACGGTCCGGAGTCTCAAGAAGCCCCTCTCTGTGTATGTCTTCTCCAATGCCTTCTAAGATCAGTTTTACTCCTTCCTGTATCTTTGCCTTATCCATGTTTCTTTCCTCCTTTTCCGACTTCTTTCTGTGAGCCTGTTGAGGGAAGAACTGTTTCCAGGTTCTTCAAGTCAAGTCCACTTCCGTATTTGGATACTTTTTCCAAATATACTCTTGCTCTTACTTTCATCTTTAGGTTCTCCTATCTGAGATCATATTTTCTTCTCATTATAGAACTGTTTTTTCTCAAACTCAATATATTTCACCATTTAAAGTCCTGATTTATGCAAATTGGCTGTTGTAAAGCTGAGCGTAAGCTCCTCCCTTTTCCAGGAGTTCCCTGTGCCGTCCCTGCTCAATAATGTTTCCATTCTCCATGAACAGGATCATATCTGCGTCCACAATAGTGGAAAGCCGGTGGGCGATCACAAAGCTGGTCCGGTTCTTCATCAGGCTGTGCATGGCCTTTCCGATCTCCATCTCTGTCCGGGTGTCCACACTGGAAGTGGCTTCATCCAGGATAAGGATTGGCGGATCACAGAGAAAGACTCTCGCTATAGTCAGCAGCTGTCTCTGGCCCACAGAAATGTTCTCTGCCTCATTCTGCAGCACTGTATCGTATCCCTTGGGCAGAGTCCTTACAAAGAAATCCACCCTGGCAGCTTTGGCTGCGGCTATGATCTCTTCTTTCGTGGCCTCCGGTTTTCCGTAAGCGATATTCTCTGCAATGGTTCCCTGGAACAGCCAGGTATCCTGAAGGACCATGCCGAAATTTTCCCTCAGGTTTCCTCTTGTGAGATTTCTGGTGTCCACTCCATCCAGGAGGATACAGCCTCCATTCACCTCATAGAAGCGCATAAGGAGATTGATCAATGTGGTCTTTCCTGCTCCGGTACTTCCCACCACGGCAATCTTCTGCCCGGGGGTCGCCTGAAAACTGATACTTTCCATAAGGATTTTTTCCGGTGAATATCCAAAACGGACTTTATCAAATTCTACAAGGCCCCTGGCCTTCTCTACCACCTCAGGGCTTTCCGGCTCCGGCGAGATCTCCTCTTCATCTAAAAGCTGATAAACCCTCTCTGCACAGGCCAGAGCCGACTGCATGGTGTTGATCATATAAGCCCCCTCTGTCAAAGGTTCTCCCGCCTGATACACGTACTGGAAAAAAGCCTGGAACCGTCCTACAGTGAGCGTCCCGTCCAGCAGAAGCTTCCCTGCAAATACAGCAATGCCTACCTGGCCCAGCCGGTTGATAAGGCGGATCGTAGGATTAATAGCATTGGTCACAAAATCCGCCCATTTGGAAGCCTGGGCCAGTTCTTCATTTGCCCGGTGCATGTCCCGGGAGCTGTTTTCTTCCTGGGTAAAGGCCTTAATGATATTTCTGCCGCTGTAGGCCTCCTCCACCTGTCTGGTCACCTGGCTGACACACTGCTGCCGCCTGGCGGCAAACTCCAGGGTCTTTGCAGAAAAAAGCCTGGTAGAAAGAAGGGAAAAAGCCATGAACACCAGAAAGATCATGGTCAGTCCCCCATGAAAACGGAACATCATGATCAGAGAGCCAACTACAAGACCCACTGCAGAAAATAATTTTAAAAGGCCTGTCTGAAGGGCCTCTGCATTTTTGTCCAGATCGTTTACGGTACGGCTCATGATCTCTCCCGGCTGATGTCCGTCAAAATAAGAAAGAGGAAGCCGGTCCAGCTTTCGGCTGATGTCTGTCCGCAGTTTCAGACTGAGCCGTTCTGCGAAGCTGGCCATAAGGAAATTCTGGAGTCCGTAGAATAAGGAAGCAGTTCCGTAGATAGCCAAAAGAATACAGATTTCTTTTCCTCCGGATCCCCAGGTCACAGAGAAAGCCTGCCCTCCTCGGGCAGCCTCCTGTATCTTTTCCCAGAGAAGATCAATGATCCCTGCGCTGTAAACAGGGGCCAGGATAGAAAGGAAAGTATAAAAGATCACAGATACAAAAACCACCAGCAGCCTTCCATGCTGTTCCTCCACGGAGTTCCACATCCGTTTCAGGGTTTCCAGGGGACGGCTGGGCATTTCAAATTCTTCTTCCAATAAAGCCTGGCTGTTTTCTTCCATGTCTATTCCCCTCCTTTCATCTGAGATCTGGCAATATCCCTGTAAATGGTGCAGTTTTCCATCAGATATTCATGGTTTCCCACTCCTGCGATTTCACCTTCATCCAGAACCACGATCTGGCTGGCATGTAAGATCGTACTGATCCGCTGGGCAATGATCAATACCGCCGCTTCCTTTGTCTCTTCTTGCAGAGCATCCCGCAGAGCCTTATCTGTCTTAAAGTCCAGAGCAGAAAAACTATCGTCAAAAATATAAAGGTCACTGGCCTTCATCAGGGCTCTGGCAATGCACAGCCTCTGTTTCTGCCCTCCTGAAAAATTGGTTCCTCCCTGGGCAACTCTTGTCTCCAGGCCCTGGGGCAGATTTTTCACAAAGCCGGCCTGAGCAGTCTCCAGGGCATGGAACATTTCTTCCCTTTTGGCATTTTCTTTCCCCTGGGCCAGGTTTTCTTCGATGGTTCCGGAAAAAAGCCATGCTTTCTGGGGGACATAGGAGATTTCCTGCCGCAGTTCTTTCTGAGGAAGGCTGCGGATGTCCTGGCCTTTCAAAAGGATCCTTCCCTGGCTCACATCATGGAATCTGAGGATCAGCCTGGCTATGGTGGATTTTCCGCTTCCTGTGCTTCCGATGATCGCCGTGGTCTCTCCTCTTCTGCAGGAGAAGCTGATATTTTCCAGGGTATTTTCCTCTGCATCAGAGAACCGGAAATTTACGTTTTCAAAGCGGAGCACCTCCCGGGTATCCTCTTCGTTCCTCTTCCCGCAGTCTTTGGCATCTTTTATATCCGGCTCTGTTTTCAGCACTTCCTCCATACGCCGGATACAGACCCTGGCCCTTGGCAGAAGTATGATCACCATCTGGGCCATGATAATATAAAATAAGATCAAAATAGCATATTCTGTCAGAGCCGTGATATCTCCGATCTGCATAAGACCTTTTCCGATCCGGTTTCCTCCCAGCCACAGAATCAGGACAATGCACAGATTGATCCCTGTAAAAGCTGCCACATCCAGGCCGGCAAAAAGCCGGTTGGCCTGGATGGAAGACTCTGCATAGTCCTCAAAAGTTTTCTTCATCCTGCCCTCTTCTCGTTTTTCCTTATGGAAGGCCCGGATCACCCGGACTCCTGTGATGTTCTCCCGCAGAACCACATTCATCCTATCCAAAAACCGCTGAAGCCGGTCAAAAATTTCCGAAGCTTTTCTGGTCACCAGCAGTGCCAGTACAATGATCAGGACTGTTACCCCGATCAGCAGCAGCCCCATCTGACTGTCTATGGCAAAAGCCATGGAAGTTCCCATAATACATACCACCGGGACCGGGATCACCATCTGGATGCACCAGACTACTGCCTGCTGTATCACGTTGATATCGTTTAAAGTCCTGGTGATCATAGAACCGGTACCGAACTTCTGGAAATCCTCTCCTGAAAATTTCAGAGATTTATCGTACACAGCATTCCGCATGTCACGTCCTATCTTTGCTGACAGATCCGCGCAGAGATAACTGCCCGCCAGGGCCCCTGCTCCGGCAAGAAAAGCGGTCAGGATCATCTGACCGCCTTTTTCCAGCATATAGCCTAAGCTGCCTCCTGCAACTCCTATATTTACCATATCCGCCGTCAGCCGTGGGATCAGGAGCCCCCCTGCCACGTCCAGTATGGTTACCAGCAGTGTAAAAAAACACAATCCTTTATACGGTTTCATAAACCGCAGTATCGTTTTCATAAAGTCCTCCTGTTATGTCTCTCTATTCTGCAATTATCAGATTTTCTCTGCTCCTTCCCTCATAAGTCTGGTATATTTTCGAAGAATCTGTGTGATCTGCTCCTGTTCCTCCACTTCCAGATTTTCGAAAACCTGATGTTCCAGGCTCAGCACCCGGTCCACTGTCCTTTTGACGAAGGCTTCTCCTTCTTCTGTAAAAGAAAGGGGCTTGTTTCTTCTGTCCCCGGAAACCGCTTCCAAGCGCAGATATCCCTGTTTTGCCAGGTTTTTGATAGCAGAATTTACTGTCTGCCGGCTCATAGACATCTCCTGGGCAATTTCCGACTGGGTCAGTTCTCTGTTTGCCTCCCTCATAGTGCACAGTATCCACATGGCGCTGTCAGAAAGGCTGAACTTCAGCGCCAGCATATGATAGAGGTCGTCTACCTCTTTCGAGGCGCTGATAAATTCCTGATACCGTTTCTCTGTTCCTGCTTCCAAATATCCTCCTCCTTGTCCTTAAATATCCGCTGATGAAAGCAATTTTCTCCCTTTATAAAATAATCCGAATTCGGATTATAAGAAGTATATTATGATTTCGGATTATTGTCAAGCCATACATACTACCTGAATAAATACTGATATGCCCGCCTCTGCTGAAGCAAAATGTCACGAACTCTGTTTTTTATCTCCGCAGGATAGTAATGCTCTTCCTCCAACAGCTCTGTTATTAGATGCTGGTCATAATAGAATTTCAGATTTTGCCCATACAGTTTTTCAACGGCTTCAAGCTGTTCATTAAAATCCTGACTCAAAGTCTTGGCCCGAACCTGTGGTATTAAATTTATAACATCTTCATTCACAGGGTAATCTATCGTAGTATCTGAAAGGAGCGCACAGCCGTTATCAAAGATCGGACAGTAATGATATTCTCCTGATTTATCACGCAGCACCGCAATGTTATGCATATGCCTGTCTTCATTGAGAAACAGTGCATCTACAGTCAATAATTTAGAGAGATACTCTCCAAAATCTTTCAGTCCTGTCATCTGTTCTACCTGTTCTGTCAGAAAACGGCCCCGTTCCCCGATTCCCTGAATCCTAAAGATACTTTTATACAGGCTCTGATTATAAAAAGTATGGAACAGACGCTCTAATGTAATAAGCTGCCATCCCCGGGGAAGAAAATTCCTGCTTTTGCAGCCCAGATATCTGCTTTTTTTATAGAATATCTCCTCTGTTTCATAAGGAATAAATTCCCCGGGCTTTAAATCAGAATATTTTAAAAGGGCGGAAACCATGTATTCCGCCAGCCCCTCATATCCTGTGTAGTCAGCTTTATACCACACTCCAGCCTGCTCCCATTTAAGCTGATTCCCTTTGGAAGACTGGACAGGAAAAGCTCTGATATCTTTTTCTTTCAGTTCTGCCACTGTTCTCACCTCTCGATCTGGATCCAAAAATCGTCTTCTGCCATCCTACCCTGGGTTTTCTGAATGATCATAAACGGATCATAAAAAGGAAGATTTAATTCCCTAAGCACAATTTTCATTTTATCTCTGGTCCTTGGAAAACATCTGGACTCCAGAAAAGCCTCATAGTCTTCATAGGAAGGATGCTCTTCCTTTCCGAACGCCCGCAGCACAGGATCTACCACAAAATTTTTTATTTTTACATTTCTGGCAGGATCATCTACATCGATGATCGTACATAACTGATCATTATACATATATCGAAGACGGACCGGCAGCTTTTTCTCCGGAATCTCAAATTCTTCCACAAGCCACATTTTTTCTCTGAGAATGGCAAGAAGTACGGCGGCGGAACCTTTTACTTCCCCAGCGCCGCACTCCCATCGTTCCACTGTTTTTACAGATACATTCATCAGCTCCGCCAGTTCTCTCTGTTTTAATTTCAGTTTTTTTCGGATAATTTTCACCTCAGCGGCAGAAAATGTTTCCTGAAAAGCAAATTCCATAAGATCACTCCCTCTGGTTTCAATAGTATACCACAAAAAACTCCTAAATATAAGGGTTTTTTCTTTGTTTTTCCCCTTATATTTAGGAGTTTTTTTAATTAACCTTTTACAGAACAGTGAGTTCGTCCCCTTCCCGGATCCAGCCGCCCCGGAGCACTCTGGCAAACACCCCTTCTCTGGGCATGATGCAGTCTCCCATGATCTTATAGATCTCACATCCGCTGTGGCATTCCTTTCCGATCTGGGTCATCTCCAGCACTACATCTTTGCAGCGGAAACGGGTGCCTACAGGAAGATTTTTAAAGTCTATGCCTTTAACGATCAAATTTTCTCCAAAGGCTCCGTCCTCCACAGGGGCACCTTTTTTCTTAAAATCCTGGATTTTTTCGTAAGAAAGCAGGCTTACCTGCCGGTGCCATTTTCCTGCGTGGGCATCTTTTTCCAGTCCGAAATCCTCTATAAATAAAGCTTCATGGACATTTTTTTTCTGTGTTCCTTTTTTTTCGCTGATACAGACTGCCATGACTTCTCCCATTTTTCCACCTCCATGAAAAACGCTAAACTGCCTTTTAGGCTATCCGCCGATCTGAGACATCATATGGGTCTCTTCTGTCCCGGCTTCCCTCTCTCCGAATCTGTGGCAGAGAGGCTTTTCCATAACTGCCTGTTCTACGGCTTTTCTCAGAGTTTCCCGGCCGGCGCCCTCCCTCAGCAGCTTTTTCAAATCTGTCCCGGTCTCATACTGGAGACAGGTTTTTAAAAAGCCCTGGGAGGTCAGCCGTATACGATTGCAGCTGCCGCAGAATTTATGGCTGACAGCGCTGATAAAGCCGATTTTCCCGAGAAAGCCGGAAAAGCTATAATAATGGGCAGGGCCGTTTCCCAGTTTTTTATTACAGGGCCGGGACTTTCCATATCTTTTCTCCAGCAGTTCCAGAAGTTCTTCCTCTCCTACAGGAGCAAATTGTCTGCCCAGACCGATAGGCATCATCTCGATATACCGCACATGTACCGGATACTTCCTGGCCAGCTCTGCCATGCTCAGAATATCCTGCTCCTTCCATCCCAGAGGAACGCAGTTAATCTTCAGAGAAATCTCCGGATATTTCATGGCTTCATGAAGGCCTTCCAGGACCTTCTCCAATTCCCTTCTTCTGGTAATCCGGGCAAAAACTTCAGGGTCCAAGGTGTCCAGGCTGAGATTGATCCCATCTATTCCTGCTTCCTTTAGTTCTCCCAGGAGGTCTGCCAGGAACACTCCGTTGGTTGTCAGGGTAACCTTCTCAATCCCCCGGACGGACTTTAATTTTTTTACCAGGCTGGGAAGTCCCCGGCGGACCAAGGGCTCTCCTCCGGTAAGTTTGATCTTCCGGATACCCAGATCTGCAAAGATTTCCGCCAGCTCCGTGATCTCGTCATAGCTCAGGATCTCCTGGTGGGGCACCATCGGGACTCCCTCTTCCGGCATACAGTAAATACACCTGAAATTACAGCGGTCTGTTACCGAAATCCGGATATAATCAATTTCTCTTCCGTATCTGTCAAGCATATGGAAACTCTTCCCCTTTCCCCGTCAGCATTCAGCCGGTTCCGAATCCGCAGTCCGGCCAGCGGCAGTCTTCACACCCCAGACAGAGTCCTCCGTTTCCAAGTCTGGTAATATCTTTCCTGGATATCCGGACTCCTGCCGCGATCCTGGGCAGAACCAGATCGAAAATCGTGGTTTTCGCATACATTACACAGCCAGGCAGCCCCATAACCGGTGTTCCGTCGGAGAAATAGGCCAGGCAGAACATGGCTCCCGGAAGTACAGGCGCTCCGTAGGTGACTACCTCCGCGCCGCTTTCCTTTATGGCTCCCGGAGTCTGGTCATCCGGATCCACGCTCATGCCTCCTGTGGCTATGATCAGTTCACACCCTCTGGCTTTCAGCTCCCGGATCGCCGCTGTGATCTTTTCTTTTTCATCTCCTACAGTAAGGTGGTCCTCTGCCTGTATGCCATACTGTTCCAGTTTATTTTTTACCACCGGTGTAAAAGTATCCTGGATCCTTCCATAAAATACTTCATTTCCTGTTGTAACGATCCCCGCCTTTTTCATCCTGTAAGGCAAAAGCCGGCAAAGAGGCTTTTCCCCCGCTGTTTTCCGGACCAGCTCCATTTTTTCCTTTTTGATCACCAGGGGAATGACTCTGGTCCCCAGGAGCTTATCCCCTTTTTTCACCGGAGTATTGGTATGTCTGGTGGCGATCATTATCTGATCGATCTCATTGACTGCGTCCAGCCTTTCCACATCCACGGTAAACAGTCCGTCGCAGGCTGCCGTCAGTTCGATCTTCCCCTCCTTAACTTCAGAAGGGGTCATGTTCTCTCCCATGGAAACCTGGCACAGGATCTCTGCCGCCTCATTTTCATGATAAACCGTATCGTCCTTTTCCCATACATAAAGCTGGTCTTTCCCCATGCTCAGAAGAACAGGAATATCTTCTTCTGCAACAATATGACCTTTCCGAAACCGTGGGCCTTTGGACACCCCTTTGATGATCTGGGTCAGATCATGGCAGAGAACCTGCCCTACCGCATCTTCTGTCCGTATTAACTTCATATCTCATCCTCCTGTGTCTGCTCCGGATAAAGGAGCAGAACGTTCTGAGGGGCAATGCCAAGGTTTTCCGGCATGATCCGGGGATTTCTGTCTTTGGGAATCCTCCACCAGAGATCCGGCGTCCCCTCCTTCTGTCCCTCATATCGGAACAGGATCCTCATCTCAAAGGGTTCTTCCCTTTCTGATGAATATACAACCGGAAAAATATTTTCCCGGGCTTTTGGATTAAAATAATGAGCCCGGAGGCCCACCGCGCACACGTCCTCTCTTACCGGCTTTCCTGTACGCAGGCAGATGCCCCAATCCGGCACTTCTACCTCGTATTCACCGATCTTCCGGGCTTTGGCGATATTCTTGCATCCGGTAAGCTCTGCCCCCGCCCGGCTCCCCGGATCTGCAAACAGCTTTTTCGTTTCATCGGTTTTCAGGATCTTTCCCTTATTCATGACCGCTGTACGTCCGCAGAGATAATACACCTCATCCCGGCTGTGGCTTACCAGGAGCACATCTTTTCCATAGCCTGTAAGAATGTCCTTTACCTGTATCTGCAGCTGCTCCCGGAGATAAGAATCCAGAGCGCTGAAAGGCTCGTCCAGCAAAAGCACTTCCGGCTCGCTGACCAGCATCCGGGCCAGAGCGGTCCTTTGCTGCTGCCCGCCGCTTAGCTGGGCCGGGTACAGCTTCCGCTGTTCTGAAAGGTCCATTTTCTCCAGCATATCTTTCATTTTCCGTCTCCGCCTTTCCCGGTCCTTTTCTCTGGACAGGCCGCAAAGGATATTTTTCTCTACCGTCATGTTGGGAAACAGGGCATAATTCTGAAAAAGGTATCCTACCTTCCGTTCCTGAGGCCTCAGATTGATCTTCTTTTCACTGTCGAAAAGTACCCTGCCATCCAGCACGATCCTTCCTTCGTCAGGCCTTTCAATTCCTGCAATGGATTTCAGGGTCATACTTTTTCCGCATCCGGAGGCTCCCAGAAGGCCGGTAATGCCCCCCGGGTGCTCCAGGTCTACAGACAGCCGGAAGTTTCCCAGCTTTTTCCTGATGTGAACTGACAGACTCATCTTTTTTCACCTGCCTTTCCGTTCCGGCGCTCCAGCATATTGACTGCAAGCAGGATCACTATGGATATGGCTACATTAACCATCACCCAGAAAAAGGCTTCCTGCTCATTATTGGTCCTCCACAGCTGGTAGACCGTAGTGGATATGGTGGCAGTCCTTCCCGGCACATAGCCGATGAGCATACTGGTGGCTCCATATTCTCCCAGAGCTCTTGCAAAGGCCAGAACAGTTCCCGCCAGGATTCCCTGGCGGCAGGCCGGCATCCGGACCCTCCAAAAAATATAGGTATTGGAAAGCCCCAGGGTCTGTCCGGAGTAGGCTAAAGTGGTGTCAAAGCTTTCAAAAGCGCCTCTGGCAGTCCTATACATCAGGGGAAACGCTACTACCGCCGATGCCACGATGCCTCCATACCAGGTCATAGCAAACTGGATGCCGAAATTGGCCAGAAATCTGCCCAAAGGTCTTTGGGGGCCCAGCAGGATCAGCAGAAAATAGCCGCATACCGTAGGCGGGAGCACCATAGGCAAAGTTAAGATCACATCCAGTATGCCTTTGACGGCTCTGGGAAGCCGGGCTATATAATAGGCAGCCGGAATTCCCAGCAAAAACACAGCCGTACAGCTGATGGCCGCGATGCGCAGAGAATTCCAGAGAGGATACCAATCCATCATCCTTCTTCCACCTTGGAGAAGCCTACCTGTTCAAAGATTTCCATGCAGGGATCTGTCTGCAGAAAATCCAGAAAAGTCTGGGCTTCCTCCTGATGCTGACTGTTCTTTATAACAGCAGCAGGATAGATTACCTGTCCGCACATTTCCGGTGTAGCATAATCAGAAGCGGTAAGTCCTGCTGAATAAGCATCAGTACAGTAGATCACACCGCAGTCCACAGTGCCTTCGGATACCTGGGTAGTCACCTCTTTTACATTACTGCCGTAGGAAATCCGTCCGTTTGCAGCCAGTTCCTCCTCATTCAGTCCATAATATTCCAGGATCTTCTGGGTATACTGTCCTACAGGCACGTCGCTGTTTCCCATTCCCAGAAGGATCGTCCCCTCCTTGAGAGCCGCTGCCATATCGTCAAAAGTCTCCAATGGCACGCTGCTGCTGTCGCTGACGCAGAGCACCACTTTATTTTCTAAAATGTCGATTCTTGAGTCTTCCGGCACCAGATCCAGCCCTTCTGTATTCACGGAAGGATCTGCAGTACTGTCCATCTGGTCCATCTGCGTCTGCCCTGCGGAAATAAAGAGGTCGCAGACAGCCCCCTCCTGGATCTGGGTCTTTAAAGTTCCGGAAGAATCAAAATTAAAGACCAGGCTCACTTCCGGGTGCTCCTCCTTATAAAGTTCGCTGATGTCCGTAAGAGTTTCTGTAAGAGATGCAGCTGCAAATACTGTCAGTTCTACCTCTCCTCCTCCATCAGCAGTTTCTCCGGCCTCAGAATCTGTTTCTGTGGAATCCGTCTCCCCTGAAGAAGATTCTTCTCCGCCGCCGGATGTCTCTGTGCCGCTTTCCTGGCCGCAGGCTCCCATAGCCAATACCATCGTGCCTGCCAGCAGTGCTGCTAAAACCTTTTTTTTCATTTGCTTTCTCCTTTCTTGTTCAGAAATTTTATATACAAAACGTGGATTTACACGCTCTGCCCGTAAAGCTATCAGAAAAATAAAGTCTTCTCACTTGTAACAAAAAAATATTCAGCAAATCTCCGAAAATTGTATATTAATTATAGCAATCTTCTTCGGTTTTCTCAAGGAAATTCCTTTATTTTAACAACTTCTTCTCCCCGGATCAGATAACTGTCTTCATTGCTTTTTCTCCATCTTAAATCTTCTCTTTTGTCTCCAAGGAAAATCAGTTTTTGATCTTCCGCCGGATCTGCTGTTTCAAAAAATTTATCTTTTTTATTCCACGGTGTAATGATCTCCCCGTATGCTTTGGGGACTTTCTCTGCATAATATAATTCGTTGGCCAGTACCCGGAGTCCCTTCCACGAAATTTCCCCGGCTTCCAGCCAGAACCGGATCACATTTCCCAGTCCGGCGGATACGATCCAAACCGGTAGATTCTCTTCCGCGCAGAATTTCAGGATTTCCAGTATCTCCATCCGGGGAGGCAGCAGCTGTGCCGTCTTTCTCAGGATTTCTTCTCCGATCTCTTCTCTTACATACAAATCCATCTGCTCCCGCCACCAGTCCTCTGCCATTTTCTTAAACGTTTCCGTCTCCTTCCCTTTTTCTGCCTGACTTAAAACATCTTTTCCCAGCGTCTGAAAAACCCTGTCCTTTCCCATAGCCAGCCCTGAAGTCTTTCCCAGCACATAGACCGCTCCGTGGAGAGAGCTGCCTGAAAGGGTCATGGTTCCGTCAAAGTCTGTCACCAGTATTCCCCTGTTCCGGAGCAATTCCTCCTTGATCCTGCTCGTTTTTCTTTCCTCCATAATACCGCTCCATAACTGCGTCTGCCGCCTCCCAGGCAGCATGCTCCGCTTCTTCATAAGCTTCCAGCATCTTTCGTCCTTCCGCCGTGAGAATAGAGCCGCTTTTTCTCATCCTATGCAGCAGCTGTATCCCCAGAGCTTCTTCCGCCTGCCGCACGATTCGCCAGGCTTTGCTGTAAGCCATCCCCATATGCCTGGCAGCCAGGTTCAGAGAGCAGAATTCATCCACGCCGTGGAGAAGATCTGCCACTCCCCTGCCAAAGTATTCATTCCCCTTATCATCTTTGCGTTTAATCCGCAGCCGGGCAATATAATAAAACTCATTCATCTGCTTTCCACCTGTCTGTTCCTGTTATTTTTCTCTATACTCAACTCTGCGTTTTCCCCGGTAACAGGGCCTGTCTTCAGGCCCCGCCTGTTTCCAGATACTGCTGAGTCTTTTTCCTTTCCACTCTCCGGGAAGAAGTCTTTTAATGTCTCCTTCCCTGTTCTCTGCCGTTGTCAGTCCTTCTATTTTCAATTCTTCTCCTTTTCTGGATATCCGATAGTCCACGATCCAGGGAATCCGGAATATCACATCATCCAGCTCTTCCATCTCTTTTTCTTCTCCCATCCGGCTCACCCTGTCCAGCCGGACCAGGCAGCAGCCGCAGGAACACATTCCCGGCAGAAAGCGGGTTCTGTCCCCTGTACGATAGCGGATCAAAGGCATGGCTGCGGCCTGCGTCAGCGTGATCACCAGTTCTCCCCACTCTCCTTCGGGCACCCTTTTCCCTTTTTCATCTACGATTTCCCCGATTATATCGTTTTCCCTCAAATGCATACCCTGAAAAGCCGGACAGGTAACTGCTCCGCCCAGCCCCATTTCTCTGGATCCATAGTGGGGATACAATCTGGTTCCCAGGATATCCTCAATCGACCTTATCACTCCCGGCGGGCAGGAATCGCCGCTGACCAGTCCTCTTTTTATACTGCAGGCCGGCCTCATCCGGAGCAGGGACAGCAGCAGTACCGGAGGGCCTATAAAGGTTTCCGGCCTTTCAGCGTCTAAAATCCCCAGCAGTTCTCCGAAGCTGTTCAGGCCTCCTGCAGGTACAGGCACGGCTCCCAGTCTTTCCACCCCCTCCCGGATCAGTTCTCCCAGCCCTCTGCTTCCTGTAAAAGGCATGGCGATCATAGATTTTTCTCCCGGATGGATCAGCTCAGAAAGTCCCGCAGCAAAAAAGGATACCGTCCGTTCATTATCCTCTGCTGTATAGAACACCCGCTTTGCAGGCCCTGTGGTTCCCGAAGTTTCCCAGCTCCTTACTCTTTCAATTTCTGACTGGCTGACCAGAACCATAGAATTTCCCTGTTCCTTCAGTTCCTTCTCTGTAGTAAAAGGCAGAGTTTCCAGCTCCTCCAAAGACTCCAGATGCCGGGGAAGGTTTCTGTAAAATCCCTGCCTTTTGTGTTCTCTCTCAAGAAGCCTGTTCAGTTTCTCCAGCTGAATACCCTCTACAGCCTTTCGGTCCAGGATTTTTATCCCCTCTTTCTCCCTCACCCAAAGATCCAGCCTGGCTATATTCATCGATACAAAGTCCTCCCATCCGTTCCGGTCAGATTATAAATGCAGAAGGGCACCATTCCATACCGGCTGTCTGTTTCCAGGATATAACAGCGGCGGAGACGGTCCAGCTCCAGATTCCAGGCATCCTGAAAGAGCATTCCGGAAACCGCCAGAGTATTTCTGTGGATTTCTTCCAGAAATGCATCCAAAGAAGAAGTATCCAGAGTCAGTCCCGCTGTGGATTCACCGCAGCAGCAGGTATCTTCCTGCTCTGCTTCCTGACAGCAGCAGGCCTCTGTCCCGCTCCACTGACGTGCCACAAAATCCCGGGCCTGCTCTGAAGCGCCGGCAGCCCTGGGTTCTCCATGGGCCAGAAGTTTCATAGAGCCGTCTTTCTGCCGCAGGTAATTGGCCTGGAAGGTACAGTAAGGATTAGTGGCCCCGCCTCCGGTAAAGTCCCCTGCATGGATCCATCCCTCTGTCTGGCCCTCCATAAGCGCCAGCATTTTCGGGATCGTGATCCGGTAGCTGCCCGCCGGTTCACTGCATCGTCCGAAATAGCTGACCGGCTGAAAATGAACTCCCCTTACCGCAGGCATCCGGCTTTTGGCATACAAGAGGATATCCCCTGTCTGGTCTTCATTGACTCCAGGAGCAATCACCGGGACCAGCACCACACCTAGTCCTGCGGTTTCGCAGACATCAATGGCTTTCTTTTTTATCTCCAGCAAAGGACGTCCTCTGAGAACCTGGTATACAGAATCTTCCAGTCCGTCAAACTGGAGGAATACGCAGGAAAGCCCCGCCTTTTTCAGCCTCTCTGCATATCCCGGCTCTTCTGCCAGACGGATTCCGTTGGTATTCAGCTGAAAAAAAGTAAAGCCCAGATCTTTCCCTAAACGGAGAATGTCTTCCAGATCCTCCCGGACCGTAGGTTCTCCCCCGGAAAGCTGAAGATTAAAAGGCCCTCCATGTTCCATCAGATACCGCATCTGTCTTTCCAGCTCTTCAAGGGGCACATCTCTTCCTTCAGGGCCGGACCCTGCAAAGCAGGTAGGACACTGAAGATTGCACCTTCCCGTTACTTCCAGAAGAACACAGCAGCCCCGCCGCTGATGATTTACGCATAGGCCGCAGTCCAGAGGGCATCCCCTCTTTTGAGGAAGAGCAGCAGGAACGGAATCCGGGGGAAGGATATTTCTTCCCCAGGCCTGATAGCTCTCCAACGATCCTTCCCAGATCAGCGCCTCAAACTTTCCATGCTCCGGGCATTCCTTCACCAGATAGATCCCGTCCTCTCTCTCCACTTTTCTGGCCGGCAGGATCTTCAGACATTGGGGGCAGATACTTTCGGCTGGCTCTGAAACATAAAATTCCTGATCCTCCATCCACTTTTCCATCTGCTCTTTTTCTGTTTCCCAGTTGTCTGCTGTATAATTAATCTTCACAACTTTTTCCTTCAGGATCCCCTTTACTTCCAGCCCGCCTTTCTTCGCAGAAAAAACCGGACGGCGGAAACTGTGGTTTTCTTTTACTTCAAAATCCTCCAGCCTGGCAGCCAGTTCCTGTCCGGTAATAGGCAGTTCATACTCATAAGTTCTGGCTTCAGCAAAACAGTTCTCTGTCTTTTTCCACTTGAATTTCATCTTTTAAGTTTAGTCCTCCCTTTTTCAGGCTGTCTCAATTATTTTCCCTCATAGCTGCCACTGCCTCCAGCACCCTGTCGGCATCTGCCTTTTCTGTAAACCGGGACAGACTCAGGCGTATGGTCCCTTCCGGAGTTTCCAGATTTTCCATAATCCTAGGAGAACAGTGAAGACCGGTCCGGCAGATAATGTCATAGCTGCCGGATAAAATATCTCCTGCCTCTCCCGGATGCCACCCCGGAACTGTAAAGGAAACCACCGGTGTCACCGGAGGTTTTGGCCGTATCACCCGGCACCCCAGCGTCTCCAGACCCTCTTTCAGATACTCAAGGATTTCTTCCGTCTTCTCCTTTTTTAAAGGATTTTCCGCCGCCCACTGCAAAGCTGCCAGCAGACCGTGGTAGGAAGGCTCGTTCCCGGTGCCTGCCTCCAGATGGAGAGGCATTTCTTCCGGCATTTCCCTGAGATCGCTTTTCACTCCTGTGCCTCCCAGTACATAAGGTCTCAGGGTCAGCCCCTGCCGGACATAAAGTCCCCCGGTCCCCTGGGGGCCAAGCAGATACTTGTGTCCTGTAAAAGCAGCCATATCCACACCCCATTTTTCCAGCTTTACAGGGATCCATCCCAGGCTCTGAGAGATATCCAGAAGCATAGCAGCGCCGGCGGCTTTGGCCATGGCAGTGAGTGTCTCTGCATCATTGACAGCTCCCGTCACATTGGAAGCATGGATCAGCGCGCACAGCCTGGGCCTGTACTTTTCCAAAGCCTTTTTCCACATTTCAGGTTCCATCCGGCCGGTCTCATCCACATCCAGATAGATCACCTGGATCCCCTGCTTTTCCAGGCGGTACAGAGGCCGCAGCACTGCATTATGCTCTGCCTTTGTAGTCAGCACTTTGTCCCCCGGCTCCAGAGAGAAACCGAAAACAGCCTGGTTCAGCCCCCAGGTAGAATTGCTCCCCAGAGCGATTCTTTCCGGACAGCCAATTCCCATCAGATCTGCCAGTTCTTTCCTTACCTGATCAAAAATATGAAAATCCCGGATTCCTCCTCTCCCGGCATCTCCAGGGAGATTTTCCAGGGCTTCTGCCATAGCCCCAGCCACACAATCCGGTTTCGGCCAGGAGGTAGCCGCATTGTTCAAATATATTTTGGGTTCATAATCTTTCACCTGTCATCACCTCAAATTCCTTTATCAGCCGGCGGCAGATCTCTATATCCCGCAGAATCCTCTTTTTTACCTCTTTTTTTTCTAAGGCTTTCCTGTACCGCTCTTCCAGAGACACACGCCTGTCCTCCATGATCAATTTATCCGCCAGGCATACCAGCACTGCTTCACTGCAAAGAGTCACCGGCTCCTGTTCAAACCCTCTGTGTGCGCCTACTACCGCCGCCAGAGCCAGGTATCCCTTTTCCTCCAGAAATTTTTTCCCGGCTTTTTCATGGAAAGGCTCCAGTCTCAGCAGGTCATGGAGATACCCTCCGCTTCTGCACAGCTCCATATCCAGAAAAGCCCCGGCGCTGATCAGGCGTTTGGCCATCCAGGCCGCCATTTCCCCTACTGCCAGGCAATGAGCCCGGATATGAGCCGGCAGAGAAACTTCATCATAGAGCCCTTCACACAGCTCCCTGGAAATTCCCCTGTGCTTTCTGGCATAATCCTGGATCTGGGCAAGATCCTTCCTGTTATCAGCATCCATCTCGGCACCCGTATCTGCTGCTGTGACGATTTCCGTTTCCATGGATCCGAAAGCTCCCCGGAGTCCCTTGCTTCCCTGATAATCCAGAGCTTTTCTGCAGCCTTCCGGAAACAAAAATGGCGGGTGAAGGATTTTTCCACCTGCTCCGGGAAGCAGAACCTCGGTTCCCGGCTTGGCTTTGGAAATCCCTTCCGCCATTTTTTTAAAAGTGCCTGGCGAAGTCAAGGGAATATCCCCGGGAAGAATGAATACTCCCTCCTTCTTGTCCGCCGCCTTCAATCCCAGCTTCACAGAAGCCAGCATATCCGTTTCCTGCCAGCGCCGGTTTTCTATGATCCTTACACCCATGGGTTCCAGAACTTTCTCCACCTCTTCTCCCCGATATCCTGTCACCACAATGATGTCTCTGATCCCGGCATTTCGCAGACTCTGAACCGTCATAGTGATCATGGGAAATCCATTTATTTTCAGCAGGGGCTTGAACCCATCCATCCTTCTGGATCCTCCTGCTGCCGGGATCAGTCCTGCTCCTTTCATGGCAGCCCTCCTCTTTCCTGGAGCAGCTCCGTACATTTCTGATATACTGCTTCCACCAGCTCCGGACACCGCTGAAATTTGTTTCTTGGGTCTCCGTCCAGGATTTCCCGGCAGCTGCACCCTCCATATTGGCTTTTTGTTGTCTCTTCAAACCACTCCGCCAGCTTTACGATCAAAAGCGCAGCCTCCGGATCTTCCAATTCTTCCGCCTCGCCTTTTCCCAGAAAATAGCTCAGAAAGCAGCAGCCTCCGGTAAGAGCGCCGCAGACTCTTCCTGAAAATCCAAGGCCTCCGTTTAAGCCTCCCATGGCCCGGATCAGATCCGGATCCTCTTTTTCTTCTGATTCCAGGGCCAGGATCATTAAAATCTGGGCGCAGTAAAATCCCTGCCCTGACAGTTCCAGCATACGGTCAAATAAATCCATTTCTCTCTCCTTTCCTGAGACAGGCCAGAAAGTATCCGCACCCGGCTCTTCCCGCCTCTCTGAAGAAATCTGTACAGCTTTCCTCTGCGTTTCCGTTCCAAAGACTTTCCAGAAAAAATTCTCTCCATACTCCTGTTTCGTCCCGGACTTCTTCCAAGTAAAATCCAGCTTCCTGAAAAGCCTCCTTCCAGCAGTTCCATGTCAGCGGCTTTCCCATAGACAGACAGGGCGCATTTTCTTTATGAAAAAAAACATCTGATACCAGCAGGCAGCCATCTTGTTTCAGCACACGGAATGCCTCCCTTAAGGCGGCGCTGCCCTCTCCGCAGCCGGAAATACTGCATTCAGCCAGGCAGCAGTCAAAGCTCTCTCCTGGAAAATCCAGCTTTCTCATATCCCCCGGCTCCACATCCGGCCCTGCAGGGTTCAGGTCTATTGCTTTTACGTCAAATCCCAGGGATTTCAAATATCCCGCCGCAGCTCCACATCCAGCCCCCAGTTCCAGGATCCTTGCGGGAGGGCATATTCCTGATAGATCCAGGAGACGGACGGTCATTTCTTTTCCCCCGGGATGAAGACCGATCATTTGTCCTCCAGGCTGCGTTCTACAGAAAGGACCTTGCCTACAGCCAGTTCCTCCGGCACATAAATGTATCCGCATTCCGGACACACCGGCAGTTCTACAGGAAAGGCATTCCCAAGATAACTGAACACTGCTTTTCCCCTGACCAGTTCTTTCCTGCATTTATGACACATCAGTTTTCCCATAGGATCCATAGAATAGTAAGTCTTTTCTCCCATTCTGTCCTCCTTTACTCCACTGCCATCCGATGGCTGTAGGCTCCGTATACCAGATAACCTTTCTCTGTCTCTCTGAACTTTACCCAAAAGGTAACGTTCCCGATCCTGGCAGATGCAGCCAGCCAGCCCTTCTCAGGATCCTCCACCGCTTCTCCCGAAGCTTCATAAGCCTTCAGCACCGCATCCACGTCGCTTTTCAGGATCATACGCTTATCCATTTCTTCTTCCGCTCCATTTTCATAAAAGACCGGCAGCATGATTTCCCTCCTTATTTCTTCCTTCCAGATTTCTTTCAGCAGTTTTTCCTTCAATTTCAGACGGTTGGCTCTCCGCTTGGACAAATCCGGCACCGGACCCTGGCCGGTTCCATAGGCCAGTTCCAGAATATGTGCAGAATCCGCTCCCGCTCTGGTCAGCTGATCCCTGCAGGCCATACAATAAGTCAGGATCTTCCGGGAAGTCCTGCCTGCTGCAAAAGAAGCCTTTTTTTCAGACATTTCCGGATTTGCGAAACGGACCATCCCTCCATATCCGCAGCAGGGAGAAAGATCCCCGGAAAGAGGAGCCTCCTCTATTCTGCACCCCAGAGCTGATATAAAACTCCGAATCTGACCCTGGATCTCCCGATCCCCTCTGGCTCCGCAGGCATCCTGTATGGCCACCGTCTCCTCTGTCACAGGATCTATTCCCAGTTCCAAAAGCTTCTGCCAGACCCCTGCGGCAGGGATCTCAGTCCGTTCCCTTAATATCCTCAAACAGGTAGGACAGGCGCAGATCACTTCCGGCTCACCCATCTCTTTCCAGGCGCTGCGGATTTTCTCCAAAGCCTCCTCTGACAGATCTTCTCTTCCCGCCCATTGGGATAAAGCTCCGCAGCAGCCCAGGATCAATCCCACGCCCCCCGAAAGCCGTTCTGACAGATCTTTGTAAGCTGCCTCCACAGTATCCGGCGACACTGCAGAAGCCTGACATCCGGGGAAGAACAGATACCTGCAGCGGTCATATCCCGGCTGAAGTCTGGCCAGAAATCCCTCCCCGCAGGAAAACTGCTGATCCAGGAGTCCGAACTCATGAGCAGAAGGAGGCATTTTCTCTGTCTCCACCATGATCTTCCTTGCCATCTGGCACACCTCGGGATAATCGAATCCCTTAGGACAGGCAGCTTTGCACTGGCCGCACAGATCACAGGCATTGATCATCCCATTTGCCATGTGATTTCCCATAACAATGGAAAGATTGTTATAAATCTCCCGGACAGCTCCCCTGGGATTCCGCTTATACTCCTGAAGATACACGCAGCCCTTTACACATTCCAGGCACTGGCACTGGATGCAGCGGCCGGCTTCCGCCTCGGCCTGGCCTCTGTCCGGGTTCTCTGGTCCGGCAAGGGACTTGCTTCCTTCCACCCCATCCATTGTCACATATAAATGGCTTTCCTCAGGTCCCGGCTGCCTGAGACCCTCAAAAGACGCACTCTGAAGATACCGGTCAGCCTTTGCCGCTGCATATTTCGCCCAGGCCAGTATCCAGACCGCGCCCTCTCTTTCTTCCCACTGCTTTTCCATTCCGAAAGAGTTTTCCGGCAGGCCGGTACGCCAAAGGTCCGGGGACAGGCAAAGAGCGTCCCCCTGTTCTGCCCATTCTGAGATTTCCTCTTCTGACCCTGTTCTCATTTTTTGCGTAATACGGAAAAGAGACAAAGAAGCAGAGTCTCTCTCAGCTTCCTCTTCCGTCAAATTCCAGTAAAGCAAAGGCTCCTTCCTGTTCTGACACCGGGTATGCCAGAAGATCTCATATCCTTTTTTCCCCAGTTCCCAGCAGCAGGCCAGGGCAAAGAGATCCTCTCCTGCTACGATCACTTTTTTATTCTTCCGGGGAATCAGAAAACGGCTGACTCTTTCATTTCCTCCATACAAAGCGCAGGCTTTTTCCAGAGCCTTCATCTGGATCCCCTCTCCTACCCGTGACAAGGCGCAGGCCTCTTGGCACATCCCGGGGCAGGCCTTTGCCAGAAGATGGAGAAAAGGAGTAACTCCGCGAATGACCCCTGCGGCTTTTCCAAAATCTCCTTTTGCCCCATAAGCGCAGATAGTCCGCACATCCAGATGAAGGGGACACGCCGCGGAACACCCGGGGGGATCCTCTCTGGTACACACTGCCTCTCTCTGATGAAGCTCTTCCTGTCCGAAAGCCTGTTTTATTAAATAATGCTTTCCCACAAAGCCCCGATCCTTATGTTCCATATTTTCTCTCCTATGTTCAATTATCTATTTAAAGAATAATATCCGGGTAAAAGGTGCTGCCGCACTAATCAAAATCGACTAATGCGACAGCTCCTCTGTTTTTTATTTCTGTAATTTTACAGAGCGTCCAGCGCAGCTTTCACCACTTCCGGTCTGGCCGGAACTCTGGTGATCCTAGCTCCCGTAGCGCTGTAAATAGCATTCAGTATTGCCGGATGAGGCGCTGCCAGAGGTCCCTCGCCGCAGCCTGCAGCTCCGTATGGTCCAAGAGGTCTGGGATGATTTTCCTGATAAACCAGTTCAATATCGTCCGGGATATCATTGGGATAAGGAATTCCGCATTTCAGCAGGCTGGTATGCTTCTTCAGGTCTTCAAAGTCTTCCGACAGAGCCAGACCGATTCCCTGAGCGATAGCTCCCATTACCTGGCCGTCCACAACGGTTTTGTTAATTATGGTTCCGAAATCGGAGACCATCGTAAACTTCACAACCTTTACCTTGCCTGTCTCCATATTTACCTGTACCACAGGAAGGTTGATGCAGTACATATACACAGAGAAAGGATTTCCCTGGGCTGTTTCCTGATCACAGTCTGTACATGCGGTAGCCACCCATTTTCCTTCATACTTTAACGGAAGTTTTTCTTCTACCATTTCTTCATAGGTACGGTAGGTCCCGTCTGGTTTTCTCATGGCGTTCACCAGCATTTCTGAGGCAACCCGCACTGCATTTCCTGTCATAACATTAGAACGGGATCCCCCGGCAGGTCCGGAGTTCGGCGTCTTTCCTGTGTCATTCATTACCAGTCTGATCTGATCCGGAGTAAAACCTGCCTGACGGAGCGTTTCATGGGCATGGGTAAGGGTACCGATATCTGCTCCCTGTCCATGATCCTCCCAGGAATCATAGATCGTCACCGTGTTATCCGGATTCAGCTCCGCCCAGGCCTCTGAAGAATCCACACCGTCCAGTCCGCATCCGTAAACTCCCAGTGACACTCCTGCGCCGTATTTAAACTTGCCTTTTTCCCCTTTTTCCTGATTCAGGGTTTCTGCATAAGCTTTATTTTTCTGATAATACGGTCTTGCCAGATCAAACAGATCCTCCAGACAGTATACATCCGGTTTACATCCATTAGGCGTGGTGGACTCTGCGGATTCTTTGTAACAGTTCATAGCTCTGAACTCAAAAGGATCGATTCCCATCTTAGCCGCCATCATGTCCATGGCAATATCGCCGCCCATGAAAGACTGGGGGGCGCCGTATCCCCGGAAGGCAGCTCCATATGCGTGATTCGTGCAGACAGTACGTGACCTGTTCCGGATATTGGGAATATCCACTCCTGCACCCACAAACTGGCTGAGACGCATAGTCAGCAGGTCACCGAATTCTGAGTAGGGACCATGGTCAATGAGGTTGTCTCCTTCCAGAGCCAGGATTTTTCCTTTCTCATCAGCCGCCATTTTAATATGCATAAAGCCCGGACTTCTCTTTCCTGTATAAGTGATCATCTGATACATATTAAAGTTCAGCGCCACCGGACGTCCTGTAACAAGCGCCGCCACACCCACCAGGGCTTCGATGGTAGGAGAAAATTTATAGCCAAAGGTTCCCCCGGCATGGAGCTGTATCAGCCGCAGCTTCTCCGGCTCTACGCCTATTCCTGCACAGATCATGGCATGGTGGAGATGGATGCCGATGGATTTAGAATGGATGGTTACCCTTCCTTCCTCGTCTATATAGGCATATGCTACATCCGGCTCAATAGGCATATGGGGCTGGCGGGAGCAATAGGCATCCATTTCTATCACATTTGGAGCCGTCTCCATGATAGGAGCCGTGTCTTCACCCTTTATACAGTTTGTTTCATAATAAACATTAGGCGTGCCTGGATGGATTTCAATAGCATCCGGATCCATGGCCTCCGGCGCAGACATATAGGCAGGCAGCAGTTCCAGATCAACCTTCACATATTTAGCCGCTTCTTTTGCATGAGCTACCGTATCCGCACATACCATAGCGATAGCATCTCCGTACTGGAACACTTTCTCATCGCAAAGGATGGGACGGTCCCAGCCGTCTCCCTTATTTGTGGGGAAGGTAATAAGTCCGGTGATTCTGTTCTTTCCCGGAACATCCTTGTATGTAATGACCCGGTATACGCCTGGCATAGTTTCCGCTTCTGAGGTATCGATCCCTTTAATCAGTGCGTGAGACACTTCCGCCTGGACCAATGCGATCTGGAGGGTGTCTTCAGGAAGGGTCTTGATCTCATCTGCTCCGAAATCCCAGGATCCTGTAACCTTTGCAGCCGCAGAAGGGCGGGCATAACTGGTTCCCAAAATCCTATTGTCTGTAGGCTGGAACATCAGGTCTTCTTTTGTGATCTCGCCCCGCAGTACCCGGGCCGCATCCATAACTGCATCTATTAAAGGCTTGTATCCGGTACAGCGACAGAGATTGCGGTTTTTGTTGAACCATTCCCTGACTTCTGATCTGGTTGGAGAGGGATTATTCTCAAGAAGCACCTTTGCACTCATAATAAAGCCCGGTGAACAGAAACCGCACTGGGCGCATCCATGAGCGGCCCAGGCTGCCTGCAGCGGGTGAAGGTTCTCCAGCGTACCGATCCCTTCGATGGTTTCGATCTTGGCGTAATCAGGCACCTTTGAGATTTTGGTGATGCAGGAACGAGTCACTTTTCCGTCCACAATTACATTACAGGCGCCGCAGTGGCCTTCGCCGCAGCCGATCTTACATCCTGTAAGAAGAAGCCTGTCACGGAGCACTTCAGCTAAAGACTCCTGTCCCTCTACGATCAGGGTCCGCTGAGTACCGTTAATAATAAGGATTTTTTTTATCATCCTTCCACCTCCCTATTCAGCTTTTATGAACTCTGCCGCCGGCAAATCCTTTTCGCAGCGGCCCTCTATCTTTAAGGTTCCGGACCTTAAATTCTCATCTTTTTCTGGTCAAAGCCTTCTCCCTTTGCTACAATAGGCATATAAAAAGGAGAAATATAAATGGATCTGAAAGAAATACACGCAAAACAAGTTACTGTAGAGGTCAGAGACGAGGCTACCGGAGAACTCTTCCGCCGTACTCTGCCCATGGATTATTATGAAACTGCCAATTTCCTCCGTCTTTCCGGAGAAGACAGAAAAGGCAATCCCAGCGAACTGGTCTTTCTGTCTGAAACAGGCATGCAGCGCCTCAGAGATCTGACAGGAAAAGGGCCTGACAAAGACCCCTGCGGCACCCATCAATAATTTTCTGAATCTTTTGTCTTAATTATAGTTTGTTTTCAAAATAGAGTCAATGAATTCGTTTTTTTCCAATTATTCTATTTTGAGAATAATATATTTTTTATTCTTTTGGAAAGGAGTTCAACCTATGTCAGAACTATATCATCTCATCTCCTCCTGCAATCCTAACCATCAAACACTCATTCTTACGGCTTTGGAAGGAGAAGCAAAAGGAGAAAAAGCTTTCGTTGTGGACGGCATCCTCCAGTGGGAATCCAAAAGGGGAGGATTTTTCTCACAAATATCTGATGCTCTTCCCGATATCTCTGCTCCCGGAATCATCGCTGAAAAAAATACCCGGATCTTCTGTGAATTTCCAGCCCATGAACAAAAACTGGTAATCTGCGGCGCCGGCCATGTATCCATTCCTGTGATCCAGATCGGCCATATGATCGGCTGCGCCATTACGGTCCTGGAAGACCGCCCGAAATTTGCCGACAATGCCAGAAGAGCCGGCGCAGATACCGTACTCTGCGAGCCTTTTGAAGAAGGTCTGAAAAAAATACCCGGGGATCCGGATACCTATTTTATCATTGTGACCAGAGGCCACCGCTACGATCAGGTGTGTCTGGAAAAGATCATGAAAAAAGAGCATGCCTATATCGGCATGATGGGAAGCCGGGCCCGGACTGTCAAAGTAAAACAGGCTCTGCTGGAACAGGGTGCCGACCCCCAGGTACTGGAATCCGTACACACTCCCATCGGTCTGCCTATCGGAGGCGAAACTCCGGAAGAGATCGGCGTCTCCATCATAGCTGAAGTGATACAGGAAAAAAACCGCTGCCGGAAGCGGGGCGGTTTTACAAAAGAGATCCTCAGGGCAATTTTAGATGAAAAGGACAAAGACATCAAAAAAGTCCTGGCCACTATTGTGACCAAAAAAGGCTCCTCTCCCAGAGAAGCCGGGACAAAAATGCTGGTTTACCAGGATGGTCGGACTGTGGGGACCATCGGCGGAGGATGCCTGGAAGCAGATATCATCCAGAGATCCCTCCGTCTTATGTCTCAGGAAAGCCTCCCCCTGGTACTCCATCACGCTGATATGACCGGAAAAGATGCTGAAGACGAAGGCATGGTCTGCGGCGGTATGGTGGATGTTTTATTAGAGGTTCTGTAACA
Source organism: Candidatus Blautia merdipullorum (assembly GCA_019118685.1). GTDB lineage: Bacteria > Bacillota > Clostridia > Lachnospirales > Lachnospiraceae > Blautia > Blautia merdipullorum. Next base: position 444 of record DWYL01000160.1, on the reverse strand, counting down.
GAAAAACCCCGGCAGCCTTTCGGCTCCGGGGTAATCTTATGCTTGGACACATGGTATCTTGCGATACCTTTCAATATATAATTATAATAGGCAGTGCTTATCGAAATTACTCGATGATAGAAGCAACACGACCTGAACCTACAGTTCTACCACCCTCACGGATAGCGAATGTAAGACCCTGGCTCATAGCGATTGGGTGGATCAGTTCGATTGTCATTTCTACGTTATCACCAGGCATGCACATTTCTGTACCTTCTGGCAGCATGCAGACACCTGTTACGTCTGTTGTTCTGAAGTAGAACTGTGGACGGTAGTTGTTGAAGAATGGTGTATGACGGCCACCCTCGTCTTTTGTCAGAACGTAAACCTGAGCTGTAAATTTTGTATGGCAGGTAATTGTACCTGGTTTAGCCAGAACCTGTCCTCTTTCGATTTCGTTTCTCT
>DWYL01000159.1 GCA_019118685.1 Candidatus Blautia merdipullorum | reverse complement strand
AATTATTTGCGAATATAAAAAAAGAAAAACTAACAATAAAAAGTTACAGAGGAAAAGAAAGTAAAAAAATAGGGTAGAAGCGTGAAAACTTCTACCCTAAACTTTCAACTCTATGCTGATAGAATTGCGATTGGTGCAGATCCCAAATAGATTACCGCCATAGTTTACACCAACCGCCCAAGCTGTGTTATTTAAAGATACTACTTCATATACATTGGACTTATCAACAAAGAGATAAGCAGAAGCACCACGGTTTTTATTTTTGAAGTAGTTGGCATTCCCGGCAGCTGAATCAGATTCATTCCCGGTATAGTGGATTACAATGTATAGCCGCCCACTATTGCCACTACTGTAATTGGTGTGAAGGAGTACCAACGGTTATAGCTGCTTCACTGCTTGGTCACACAGAACAAGTAAATGAAAAATACTATACCTTTGACATTGCAGATATAAAAAATAAGGCTACAATTGTAGCCTCGTTAAACAAAGAAAGGATATCTAATTGTTGGGGTATCAAAAGGTATCAAAACAAGTGTTCGACATACTCTTGAAAATCCTTATTTTTAAAGGAAAAATCGGGGCAACAGGATTTGAACCTGCGACCTCACGGCCCCCAGCCGTGCGCGCTACCAAGCTACGCCATACCCCGCGATCAACAAATGCTATTATACCAGAATTTTTCTAAAAATCAACACTTTTTTAGAAAATTTTTTGGACTGGAGCCGAAGTATTTCCGGAAGGCAGATGAAAAAGATCTGATCCCTCTCCTGGAACCTCTGACTTACAAGGACGGAGCCCAGGTAGCCTGTGGATTTGGAACAGTCTACGAAGCTATAGAAAAAATCGGGATTTCCGGAAACCATACAGTGCTGGCCACAGGACTTGGACCGGTAGGGCTGGCAGCCCTGATGCTGGCAAGGGCTATGGGAGCAGATAAGCTGATTGGTGTGGAGATGAATGATTACCGGATCGATCTGGCACAGAAGCTGGGGCTGGCCGATAAAATCATTAAACCAGGAGAAGGAGCTCTGGAAGAGATACTGGAGGCTACCGGAGACCATGGAGCGGAGCGGGCTATTGACGCCAGCGCCAATGACCAGGCCCGGCAGCTGGCGGTGCGGGGTACCAGAGACTGGGGAAGGATTGCCTTTGTAGGAGAAGGAGGAACCAGTACCTTGAACCCCAGTCCGGATATGATCCATGGGCAGAAGACGATATATGGCTCCTGGGTAACCTCTCTTTGGAAGATGGAGGAGCTGACAGAACATCTGGTGAGATGGAATATACACCCTGAAAAGCTGATCACCCATGAGTTTCCTCTGGAGCAGGCCGGGGAAGCCTATGCTCTGATGGCAGGAGGAAACTGCGGAAAAGTAGCGGTTACTTTTTAAAAGCGGGCAGGACAAACAGAAAAATATACAGGAATATCATTTTGCAGAAAACCGGGAAAACAAAAAAATGTTTTTCCGGTTTTTCTATTGACACTTTTCTCAATTGGTGATATGGTTAATTACACAAGTAATGAACCATATAAGTGATGAGCTTGAAGAGCTTTCGTAAGCGGATAGAGAAAACAAGAAGTGCAGCAGAAAGGATGTGAGAAATCTTGCAGGAACTTTTGAATCAGGAAAAATCTATTTATCTTCAGATCAAGGAAATGATTGAAAGAGATATCCTGAGGGATATTCTCCTGGAAGAGGAAAGGGTGCCCAGCACCAATGAACTGGCAAAGCTTTATGCCATTAACCCTGCCACAGCGGCCAAAGGTGTGAATCTTTTAGTAGATGAAGGTATTTTATACAAGAAAAGGGGAATCGGTATGTTTGTAGCAACAGGAGCAAAGGAAGCTATCCGGAAGAAGCGTCGGGAGCATTTTTTTGAAAACTATGTAAAAGATATGCTGACAGAAGCGGCAAATCTGGGGATCAGCAAAGAGGAACTGATTGAGATGATCGCATGGGAGCAGGGAGGAAAAGAGAATGAGTGAAAGAATTTTAAAATCAAAGGGGATTGTGAAAAAGTATGGAAAACAGGAGGTGCTCCACAATATAGATCTGACTCTGGAGCCGGGGAAGATTTATGGCCTGATCGGAAGAAACGGCGCAGGCAAGACGACGCTGCTTTCTATCTTGTCTGCCCAGAATCCAGCCACCTCCGGGGAAATTTATCTGGGAGAGGAGCCGGTATGGGAAAATCCCAAGGCCCTTGAATATATTTTCTTTTCCAGAGAGATCAGTCCTAATGGGGCGGCAGATTCCACAGGCCTGAAGGTAAAGGATTACCTGGAAATGGCAGAGGCCTACCTGCCGAAATGGGATAAGAAAATGGCGGAGGAATTAGTGGATCTTTTTCACCTGGACAGGAAGAAGAAAACATTAAAGCTGTCCAAAGGTATGCTGTCCATGCTGTCCATCGTACTGGCTCTGGCCAGCAAGGCGGACTTTACTTTTCTGGATGAGCCGGTCTCTGGCCTGGACGTGGTGGCACGGGAACAGTTCTACCGGCTTTTGCTGGAAGAATTTACTGAAAGCGGAAGAACCTTTGTGATCTCCACTCACATTATCGAGGAGGCGGCGGATCTGTTCGAGGAAGTGATCTTCCTTCACCAGGGGAAAATCCTTTTAAAAGAAAATACTCAGGAGCTGCTGGAACACAGTATTTATGTGAGCGGAAGAGCAGAGGAGGTAGACCAGGCAGTGAAGGGAAAAGAAATCCATCACCAGGAGACTCTGGGAAGAAGCAAAAGTGTAATGGTAAGGCTAAAAGAGGGGGAAACCCTGGAACAGACAGAAGGGATCACTCTCCAGCCTATGAATCTGCAGAAGGTATTTGTCTCATTGTGTGACGGGGAGGATGGATGATATGAAGAGAGGAAAAAGAATCCTGAAGATTGTATGGGAGGATCTCTGGGTGGGATTAGGCCTTGTCCTGGTCCTGTGTGCAGCACAATTTTTCCGTTCTTCTCAGTGGGATCTGGAAAGGTTGAAAGAACTGATGGGTTCTTCCTTTCCAGACAGCCTTATCCTTGTGTCGGCAGTTACCTTAACTCTTATGATCTATTCCAGATATAGCGTATATGAGCCGTTGAAGATCTTTATGGGATATACCAGAAAAAATGTGTTTTGGGATATGCAGCTTGTGAAGCTGCTCAGTGCTTTTTTTGCAGCTCTTATTTCCGGAGGGGCTCTTGTGCTTGGAGGATGGCCTTTGACAGCATGGGAGGATTTGAGTCTGGTTTTCTGGGGATTTGTGCTGATGCTGCTGACGCAGGGAGTGGAGGAGCTGCTGACCATCCTCTATCTGAAGACCAGGAAACAGTGGATCGCACTGATCGCCATAGTGGCTGCATGTGCTGCCATAGGAGGATTTGTAGGCTATAGCGCCATGGCAGTCATAGATGGAAAAGGTCTTATAGAAATACGGATTTCATTCCTATTTTTACAGGAAAATCCGTTGCTCTGGCTTGTATTTTTGGCAGCGGTTTATTGCCTTATGGGGTATTTTTCCTGGAAATTATTGAAGAATCTGGAAGTACGCATATAGGAGGTGGATATTATGTGGAAGAATGTAAGGGCTATTTGGAAGATCAGAAGGAGCGAATTTATTTTATATCTTTCTTTGACAGGGATTGCCTGGCTTTTGGGAAATCTGTTTTCCGGATTTATGAAAGACGGGAACCAGTTTCCGGAAGTTCTGCCTTTTGCTACTATGCTGGCTGTTATTTGCGGTATGATGATGTGTGTGATCGGATTTGGAACGGATGTATTTTATGGATATGACTTCTTCCTCCGGTTCTGCCATACCAGAAAGGAATTTCTTCTTTCCTCCGGTGCAGTCACCTTTCTGCAAAGTCTGATCATGGTCGTTGTACTGAAGATTTTTCTGGAGTTGGAAATGTTGATTTCTCATAGCCTTTTTTCCGGTTCCCCGGCAACCGGACAGATGGAGACCGCGGTCGAAATCTTTTCAAGATATGTATCTCTCCCCTGGCTGCCGGTGTATGCCTTGCTGATCACCGGTCTGTCCTGTGCCGGCGGTGCTTTCATCCATCGGTTCAGAACCAGGGGAGGCTGGATACTGGTCCTGTTATGGCTGCTTTTCACCATGGTTTTGTCAAGGATCATTCAGATACCCTGGTTCCTTGAAGGGGCATGGGATATTGCAAAAACTGCTATGGCTCTTCAACTCTTATTCGGACTGCTTATAGGCGTTATTCTATATCTGGCAGGAGCTCTGGGTCTTCGGAAGGCCAGGGTAAATTGAGTAAATTCCTCCACATAAATTAAGGCAAAAGAATTGACGTTTTTACCGGAAAATGTTATGTTAATAAGAAGCTATTGCAAAATGGAATGGGAGGAATTGAAAAAATGGAAAATTGCAGTAAATACAAAAGGCAGTATTTTCTCCCCCCGGTGAAATGTATGGACTGGGCTGAGAAAGACTATGTGGATCATGCGCCGATCTGGTGCAGCGTGGATTTGCGTGACGGCAACCAGGCGCTGGTGATCCCTATGAACCTGGAACAGAAGATCGAGTTCTTCAAAATGTTGGTGAAGATTGGATTTAAGGAGATTGAGGTAGGATTTCCTGCCGCTTCCGAAACGGAATATACCTTCCTCCGCACCCTGATTGAAGAGAACCTGATCCCTGACGACGTGACGATCCAGGTGCTGACTCAGGCCAGAGAACATATTATCAAGAAAACCTTTGAGGCAGTAAAGGGAGCCAAAAATGTAATCGTACATGTATATAACTCCACTTCTCTGGCTCAGAGAGAACAGGTATTTAAAAAATCTAAAGAAGAGATTAAAAAAATTGCTGTAGATGGGGCAATTCTTCTGAAACAGCTGACAGAGGAGGCCAATGCGGATTATCGTTTTGAGTACAGTCCGGAAAGCTTTACCGGTACAGAGCCGGAGTATGCTCTGGAGGTATGTAATGCCGTACTGGATGTATGGCAGCCTACCCCAGACAGAAAGCCGATCATCAATCTGCCGGTTACCGTGCAGCACTCTATGCCCCATGTTTACGCCAGCCAGATTGAATATACGTGCAAGAACCTGAAATACAGAGAGAATGTGGTAGTATCCCTTCATCCTCACAATGACAGAGGCTGCGGCGTGGCTGATGCGGAGATGGGACTTCTGGCAGGCGCTGACAGGATCGAGGGCACACTTTTCGGAAACGGAGAGAGAACAGGTAATGTGGATATCGTTACTCTGGCTTTGAATATGTATTCTCAGGGAGTAGAGCCGAATCTGGATTTCAGCAATATGACAGAGATCAGTGAGAAATACGAAGAGCTTACCGGTATGAAGATCAATGAGAGAAGCCCATACAGCGGCGCATTGGTATTTGCCGCATTCTCAGGCTCCCACCAGGATGCTATTGCAAAAGGCATGCACTGGCTGGAAGAGAAGAAGCCGGATCACTGGACTGTGCCATATCTGCCTATCGATCCTAAAGACCTGGGAAGAAACTACGACGCAGACGTGATCCGTATCAACAGCCAGTCCGGCAAAGGCGGCGTAGGATATATCCTGGAGACTAAGTACGGTCTGAACCTGCCTGCCAAGATGAGAGAGGCCATGGGCTATACTGCCAAGGCGGTATCTGACCATACCCAGAAGGAGCTGAAGCCGGAGGAAATCTTCGATCTGTTTAAGAAGACCTTTGAGAATGTAAAATCCCCTCTGGATATCACAGAAGTTCATTTCCAGCAGAAAGACGGAGGTATTACCACTCAGGTAACCTCAGAGTTTAACGGAAGATCCATCACCACAGAGGCTGCCGGAAACGGCCGTCTCAACGCAGTCAGCAATGCCCTGAAGAAAGCCTATGGTTTCCAGTATGATCTGGTAACTTATCAGGAGCATGCCCTGGAGCAGAGTTCCAGCTCCAAAGCCATTGCCTATGTGGGAATCAGGAAACCGGACGGAAGCCTGGCATGGGGCGCAGGTGTAGATCCGGATATTATCCGGGCGTCTATTGATGCGCTGGTAACAGCAATTAACAACAGATAATATAAATCTATAATTAACAGCTAGAAAAGAGTATGGCCGAAGACAGAGGATCTGCTTTCGGTTATACTCTTTTTGGCAATATGAGACAAAATACATACAAAAAAACTGTGCATAATTCCTAAAAAGCCCACTTTCTTCTTGACGTAACCATAAAGAGTAACGTATAATTTTTTCAATTAAAGTATTGAAAAGAGAAAACAAAAGGAATAAAGAGTATGAATCTTATTTGTACAATTTTGGCCGGTATCCGCTGCCTGCTGGAGCGTGTAACAGAGTGGGCAGGGAGACGGAAAGTATCAAAAAGGAGTAGGCGGGACAAGGCCGTTTATGTAATAGGAGCTATTGCAGTGGCGGCTGTAGCTTTTTCCTGCAGCAGCGTTCATGCCCATGGAAAGAGTAAAAATGAAGCTTCTCAGGACAAGGAAAGCCAGAATGAGGACAGCGGTTCATCGGAAGAAGAAATTTATGGACTGGGTTCTATTATCCAGGGGGTTCTGACAGGCCATGAAGCCCAATCTGAATCCACCAAAGTGGGAACTTCCTTTGAAGTAGTTCTTGTAGGCCAGCGTGTAAGTAAAAAGGGCCTGGATTCTCACCTGGATTTCGGCGAAGAAGGTTCAGAAAACCTGAATCTTCTGAAAGAAGAGTCTTTAGGCTTATCTGAAAGCCATCTTTCCATGTCAGATCAGGATTATGAGACCCTTTTGAAAATCGTGGAAGCTGAGGCCGGAGGAGAAAACGATATTGGAAAAATCCTGGTGGCAAATGTGATCTTTAACCGTATAGAAGATCCGGATTTCCCTTCTACTGTAACAGAAGTAGTATGGCAGAATGAAGCGGGGATACCCCAGTTTTCTCCTACTGTGGACGGCAGGATTTATAGGGTTGAGGTCTCCGAGGAAACAAGGGAGGCTGTGGACAGGGCTATTGACGGGGAAGATTACTCCAGAGGCGCGCTGTTTTTTGTAGAAGAATCTGTTGCGGACAAGGAAAATGTAGCCTGGTTCAAAAAAGAATTAAAATATTTATTTAAACATGGGGCGCATAGTTTTTATACATACCCCTGAAGAAAGGATATAGGACATGCAGATATTATATAAGAGCACAAGAGGAAACGGAGACAAAATCACAGCATCACAGGCGATCTTGAAGGGACTGTCTGATGACGGAGGACTGTTTGTACCGGATAGTATCCCGAAACTGGATGTTGATCTGGAGGCACTTTCCAAGATGACTTATCAGGAAATCGCATATGAGGTTATGAGCCGTTTCTTCACTGACTTTACAGAAGAAGAACTGAAAGGGTGTATAAAAAAGGCCTATGACAGCAAGTTTGATACAGAAGAGATCGTACCTTTAGTTAAAAAAGGGAATACCTTTATTATGGAGCTTTTCCACGGACCGACCATTGCATTTAAGGATATGGCTCTTTCCATTCTTCCTCATCTTCTTACTACCGCAGCTAAGAAGAATCAGGTGAAAAATGAGATCGTGATCCTTACGGCTACATCAGGAGATACCGGAAAAGCAGCTATGGCGGGATTTGCGGATGTACCGGGGACAAAGATCATCGTATTTTATCCTAAAAACGGAGTCAGCCCGGTACAGGAAAAACAGATGGTGACCCAAAAGGGAGAAAACACCTATGTAGTAGGGATCACAGGAAATTTCGATGATGCCCAGACCGGAGTGAAAAAGATGTTCAATGACAAAGAAATGGCCCGGGAACTGGCTCAGGCAGGGTATCAGTTTTCTTCAGCCAATTCTATCAATATCGGACGTCTGGTTCCTCAGGTGGCATATTATGTATATGCTTATGTAAAACTGATGGAGAGGGGCGAGATCCGGAATGGAGACGAGATCAATGCAGTAGTTCCCACAGGAAATTTCGGCAATATATTGGCGGCTTATTATGCGAAACAGATGGGAGTTCCCTATGGAAAATTTATCTGCGCATCCAATGAGAATAAAGTATTGTTTGATTTTTTCCGTACAGGCTGCTATGACCGGAACCGTGAATTTATCCTTACATCCTCTCCTTCCATGGATATCCTTATTTCCAGCAATCTGGAAAGACTGATCTACCGTGCCGCGGGAGATGACAGCGAAAAGAATAAGGAACTGATGAAAGCTTTGACAGAGAAAGGCTCTTATCAGATCACTCCGGAAATGGAAGAGGGGTTAAAAGAATTTTACGGAAATTATGCTACAGAGGAGGAGACTGCAGATACGATCCGCGGATTCTTTGAAGAGAACCAATATGTTCTGGATACTCATACAGCAGTAGCGGCAGATGTTTACAAGAAATATATGGAAGAGACAAAAGACAGCAGACCGGCGGTGATCGTATCTACTGCAAGTCCTTATAAATTTACCAGAAGTGTAATGACAGCGATTGATAAAAAATATGAGGATATGGAAGACTTTGCTCTGGCAGATGAACTGGAAAGGATATCCGGAGTGAAGATTCCCAAAGCAATAGAAGAGATCCGTACAGCTCCTGTCCGTCATAATACAGTAGCAGAAGCGGCGGATATGCCTAAGGTGGTTAAAGAAATCCTTCAGATTTCCTGACAGGATCTTTTTGGACTGAAGAAGGAGGCATCTTATGGCTCAGATTGATTTTAACCATGCAAAAATAGAATTTGAGAATTATCTCAGCGCTTTTGACCTGAACAATCCCAAGATCCAGCTAAAGAAAGTGCACACTTACGGGGTGGTAAAGGCGGCAGATTACATTGGCAGAAGAGAAGGACTGAAACAGGAAGACCGGGATCTGGCGCTTCTCATCGCCCTTCTCCATGATATCGGCAGATTTGAGCAGCTGAAGGTTTTTAACAGCTATGATGACAATCAGTTTGATCATGCCCGGTTTGGGGTAAAACTGCTTTTCGAAGAAGGCGAGATCCGGAAATTTATTTCTGCCGGAGAGTATGACGAAATCATCTGTCAGGCTATAGCCTTTCATTCCCTGTACAGGCTGCCGGAAATAGAGGATCCTTCGGCGCTTTTGCAATGTAAGATCATCAGAGATGCAGATAAACTGGATAATTTCCGGGTAAAGTCTGTGGATAGTCTGGAAGCTCATTTTGATGTTCCTCAGGAAGAAATTGAAAAAGAAACTGTCTCAGAGAATGTGCTCCAGGCTGTAAGAGAACACAGATGCGTGTTCCGGGATGAAAGAAGGACCCATCTGGATATGTGGATTTCCTATATGGCCTTTATCTTTGATCTGAATTTTCCTTCCAGTTTCCGTTTTATTCAGGAACATGATTATATAAATAAATGTCTTGGCCGCATGGAATACCGGAGAGAAGACACCAGGAAGGCTATGGAAGAAGTCAGAAAGATCTGCCTGGAATATGTGAATGAAAACGGAGCCTGAAAAGGCACCGTTAAATTCTGGTTAAGTTTCCCTTGAGAACCAATGCATTTTTGTTGAAATAATCCATATACTAGAGTATAATGAAAATAGAAAAAGTCCTGGGGTGTTCGACGCTCCCATTAATTTTGAACCTACATTACTTTAAACGGGATTCCTACATTGCCGGTTTCAATGTCAGGCCGTCATTATGCAGCGGAAGACAGCGGATCGGTTGCGGTTGCCCACCTGGCTTAGGCTAGGAGTCAGAAGATGGGAAACGGCACTTTGGGACTTCTATATTTGTTAAGGAGATATACATATTATGGGGATCGTGAAGGAACCTTTTGGAAAAAGCCCGGACAGCCGGGAAGTTTTTTTGTATGAGATCACAAACAAGAATCAGATGAGCATCAGCGTCAGTGATTTCGGCGCTACATTGGTAAAAATCCTTGTGCCTGACAGAGAAGGAAAGAAGAGGGATGTGGCCCTTGGCTATGACAGCGCAGAGGGATATTATGATAATCCATGTCATTTTGGAGCAGTAATCGGAAGAAACGGAAATCGGATCGGAAAGGCCAGATTTACTTTAAATGGAAAAGAGTATCAGCTGGCAGTGAATGATAACGAAAACAATCTCCACAGCGGACCTGACTGGTACAGAACCCGGGTCTGGGAAGTGAAGAAGGTGGATCAGGAACAGAATGCTGTAACTTTTGGTCTTGCCAGTCCGGATATGGATCAGGGATTTCCAGGAACTTTTACGGTTCAGGTGACCTATACACTGACAGATGAGAATGAAATACAGATTCATTATGAGGGAGAGGCTGATCAGGATACCATTGTGAATATGACCAACCATTCTTACTTTAACCTGGCAGGACATAATGCAGGACCTGAAGCTTTACTGGATCATCAGGTTCAGATACTGGCGCCTGAGTACACTCCGGTGGCAGATTCTCAGTCTATTCCTACCGGGGAGATCGCTCCTGTTGCCGGAACCCCTATGGATTTCCAGAGGCCTAAGAGAATCGGACAGGATCTGGAGACAGATTTCCAGCAGCTGAAATTCGGAGGCGGATATGACCACAATTATGCTTTGAGCAGGGAAAAAGGCTCTGTGAAGCAGGCTGCCAGGGCGGAGTGCAAAGAAAGCGGCATTGCTATGGAAGTTTATACAGATCTTCCGGGAATGCAGTTTTATATCGGCAATTTTATCGACAATGAGAGGGGAAAAGAGGGCTGTGTTTATCAGAAGCGGGGCGGCTTCTGCATGGAGACTCAGTATTATCCGGATGCCTGCAATCAGAGCAATTTTCAGAGTTCTGTTTTAAAGGCAGGGGATAAATATGATACGGTTACCATTTATAAATTTTTGGTAATGGAATAAAAATATTGTTATCACAGAGCTGTTCCGGGATCTGCGGCATTTGCGGCTTTCCGGGGCAGCTTTCTTTTTTCATAGGAGTGCCTGGTTCTCACATTTAAAAATTTTTCATATACTGGAAGTATGGACTGGAAAGAAAAAATGAAGTGGAAGATTTTAATCATACTGGCGGCTCTCGCAGGGATTTTAATCGTATGGTGTGCAGGCAGGGCAGGTGAAGAAAATGACACTGCAGAATCGGAAATCCTCAGAGAGTATGCTTTAAAAGAAAATGAATGGGCCAGCGCCCAAGTCCTGATTTCTTCAGTTCAAGACAGCCTTGTGCAGGCAGAAAAAGTTTCAGAGACAGAACAGACAGAAGCAGATGAGAAACAGGAAAAAATGATCCGTGTGCTGATCATGGATCAAGGATATAAGAGCTATTATCATGAGGAGATGCAGATAGAATTTCAGGGGAAATTTGAAGGAAGCTCCGGCGAGATTTATGAAACAGGTGAGACACTAGAGCTGACTCCTGCCAGCGGACTGCTGGCAGGAGGAAACTTTGTCCTTTCCCCTTTGGAGGAAAATGCCCGTATAAAGATAAGCTCCCTGTCCAGAGGGCAGGGAGCCCCTTCCTATCGCGGCTCTTTGACTATTTATAAAGACGAAAATGGACTGAGGATCGTAAATACCCTTCCATTAGAGGAGTATCTCTGGGCTGTAGTTCCCAGCGAGATGCCGGCTTCTTATCCGGAAGAAGCTTTGAAAGCCCAGGCTGTATGTGCCAGGACTTATGCCTGTGTACAGATGACAGACAGCTACCTGGAATCTCTGGGAGCCCAGGTAGATGACAGTGTTTCTTACCAGGTCTATCAGAACAGCGGAGAAGCTGAAGAAGCTATCCGGGCAGTGGAGGAGACGTCCGGGGAAGTTTTGCTGAATCAGGGCGCCCTTATCAACGCCTATTATTTTTCCACCTCCCATGGAAAGACCAGTACGGATCAGGTGTGGGCGGCCTCTGCTCCGTCTTCCTACCTGCAGAGTGTAGAGTGTACCTTTGATTCCGGAGAGCCCTGGTATCAGTGGAAGGTGGAAATATCCCTGGCAAAAATCCTGGAAAACCTTCAGGGGATGTTTGACGGGATCTCCTCTGTGGCAGGGATAGAGACAGGAGGGGAAAATACAGGAGAAGGTGTGCTGAAGCTGATCGCTCATACAGATCAGGGAGATAAGGAATTACATAATGAATATGATATTCGGACAGTTTTGGCTCCTGAAGGGTTGACGATCACCAGACAGGACGGGTCGCAGGTTATGGGAAGCTCTCTTCTGCCCAGTGCTTATTTTACATTAGAGGAAAAGAAAGACAGCCAGGGAAATCTGGCAGGATATCTGATCCATGGAGGAGGATATGGACACGGAGTAGGGATGAGCCAGAATGGGGCAAAAGGCATGGCAGAGGCAGGAAAAAACTATCGTGAGATCCTGTCATACTTTTATAAAGATGTGGAAATTGGGAATATTAAGGATGTTGTAAACATCGGAGATTCGTGATATAATTCTGAAATTGTCCGAAACCAGCCGGGAAGAAACAGAGGGATAATGGTATGGAGAGATTAAAAAGCGCTGTAAAATTTATACAGGGATTTGTAGATAATATGGGAAAAAAGCATATGTCGGCCTATGCTGCCCAGGCGGCTTATTTTATTATTCTTTCTTTTATCCCTTTTATGCTTCTGCTTATGACGTCTATTAAATATACTCCCCTTACCAGAGAAGAAGTTATTAATGTGGTGATGCAGGTATGCCCGGAAAGCTTTGAAGGATTTATCAGGGGGATTGTCTGGGAAGTGTATGCCAAATCTTTGGGAGTAGTGCCGATTTCCGCGTTGATCGCTCTTTGGTCTGCAGGGAAGGGTATCCAGGCGCTGACAAATGGATTCAACTCCATCTATCAGGTCCAGGAAACCCGTAATTTTTTTGTTACCAGGGTCCGCTCTGTAGTATATACATTGGTATTTGTGATCGCCATTATCCTTACCCTGATCCTTCAGGTGTTTGGAAACAGTCTCCAGAGGGAACTGAGCAGCAGGTTTCCTGTCCTGGACAGACTGGTGACCACGATCATCAGCATGAGAGTGATGATCTCTCTGTTCCTGCTTTCTCTTGTGTTTGTGATGATGTATAAATTTATTCCGAACAGGAAGGCGACTTTCCGAAGCCAGCTGCCGGGAGCCGTGCTTTCTGCAGTATGCTGGTCTGCTTTTTCCTTTTTCTTTTCTCTTTATGTGGACTTTTTCAGCGTCACCTCAAATATGTATGGAAGTATGACTACGATCGTTCTGATCCTTCTTTGGATGTATTTCTGCATGATGTTTGTTATGATCGGAGCCCAGGTGAATTATTACTTTGAGGAACAGTTCCGCTGGATCCGTCAGGCCGCGGCTGAAACAATACGAAAAGAGTACCAGCTGCTGACCCGGGAAGAAGAGGAAGAAGATCCAGAGGAGGAAGATCAGGAAGGGGAGAAAGAAAAAAGAAATTCTTGACACAATCCCCCAAAGTGGCTACAATAGGGTACAGACATAAGTCAAAGGCTGTGAAGGTGTCAGTAGATATTTATTTTCTGCCAGAGAGGGAGAGTCACCGGCTGAAAGCTTTCCTCAGTTCAGATAAGTATTGAGTTTCCCACCGGAGCCGCACTTCTGAAATCCAGTAGGTTGTGCCGTAGCTGTGCGTTAAACAGAAACGAGTGCCTGCTTTTTATTTATCAGCAGGAACAAGGGTGGTACCACGGATATTCAGCTTCGTCCCTTTTGGGGGACGGAGCTTTTTTTATGCGGCAGTCTTATAAAAAAACTCTGTCGAAATTCCGCTTCGGCGGATGGTATCAGTATTAAATGAAAAAAGGAGATTATCATGGAAGAAAAGTTACAGCGAATTCAGGAAGAGGCTGCAAAACAGATCAAGGAATCGGATTCTCTGGAAAAACTCAATGAGGTCCGTGTGGCGTTTTTAGGAAAAAAAGGTGAGCTGACAGCGGTTTTAAAAGGCATGAAAGATGTGGTTCCGGAAGACCGTCCCAAGGTAGGACAGTGGGTCAACGAGGCCAGAGGAAAGATTGAGGCCCTTCTGGAAGAGACAAAGAAGAAACTGGAGGCAGAAGCCCTGGAGCAGAAATTGAAAGAAGAGGTTATTGATGTCACTCTTCCTGCGAAAAAGATGGAGGCAGGACACAGACATCCTAACACCATTGCTCTTGAGGAAGTAGAGAGGATCTTTATCGGCATGGGCTATGAGGTAGTGGAAGGTCCTGAGATCGAGTATGACGAGTATAACTTTGAAAAGTTGAATATCCCCGAAGGACATCCGGCAAAGGACGAGCAGGATACCTTTTATATTACCAAAGACATCCTCCTTCGTACCCAGACTTCACCGGTACAGGCCAGAACTATGGAGAAAGGAAAACTGCCTATCCGCATGATCTCACCGGGACGTGTGTTCCGTTCAGATGAAGTGGATGCTACCCATTCTCCTTCTTTCCATCAGATCGAAGGTCTGGTTATTGACAAAAACATTACCTTCGCAGATCTGAAGGGAACTTTGGAAGAATTTGCCAAAGAACTTTTCGGACCGGAGACCAAGACAAAATTCCGTCCTCATCACTTCCCGTTTACAGAGCCAAGTGCAGAGGTGGACGTATCCTGCTTTAAATGCGGAGGCAAAGGCTGCCGTTTCTGCAAAGGTTCCGGCTGGATCGAGATCCTGGGCTGCGGTATGGTACATCCTCATGTGTTGGAAATGTGCGGTATTGATTCAAATGAATATACAGGCTTTGCTTTCGGCGTAGGTCTGGAGCGTATCGCATTGCTGAAATATGAAATTGACGATATGCGTTTATTATATGAGAATGACACAAGATTCTTACGTCAGTTCTAGGAGGAAAGAAGAGAATGAATACATCTTTATCATGGATTAAAAAATATGTGCCGGATCTGGACGTAACTGCCCAGGAATATACAGACGCTATGACTCTGTCAGGAACCAAAGTGGAAGGTTATGAGAAGCTGGACGCTGACCTGGACAAGATCGTTATCGGACAGATTGAGAAAATTGAAAAACACCCGGATGCGGATAAACTAATCATCTGCCAGGTAAATATCGGAACAGAGACGATCCAGATCGTTACAGGAGCGCCAAATGTAAAAGAAGGAGATAAGGTTCCGGTAGTTCTGGAAGGAGGAAGAGTTGCAGGAGGCCACGACGGAAAGAAGACTCCCGGGGGCGTTCCTATTAAGGCAGGCAAACTCAGAGGGGTAGACTCCCACGGAATGATGTGCTCCATTGAAGAGCTGGGTTCCACCAGAGAGTTTTATCCGGAAGCTCCGGAATACGGAATTTATATTTTCCCTGAAGACGCAGTAGTAGGGGAAAGCGCCATCCACGCTTTGGGACTGGATGATGTGATCTTTGAATATGAGATTACGTCCAACCGTGTAGACTGCTACAGCGTCATCGGCATTGCCAGAGAGGCGGCGGCTACTTTTAAC
>DWYL01000158.1 GCA_019118685.1 Candidatus Blautia merdipullorum | reverse complement strand
AATAAAATCTGTCAGGCCTGCCTTCTCCAGCTTTTTCCGCAGACGGTTTACATTCACGCTTAAAGTATTTTCATCTACAAAACTGTCGCTTTCCCAGAGTTTCTCCATAAGCCGCTCCCGACTGATAATCTTTCCCTTGTTTTCCAGAAGGGTCTGAAGGATCCGGTACTCGTTTTTTGTCAGATCGATCTTTTCCCCTTCATAGGATAGAGAAGCGTCTGCCATATTTAAAACAGCGCCTTTATGTTCCAGAAAAGCCTGCTCTCCTCCGTAGTCATAAGTTCTCCTCAGCACAGCCTGGATCTTGGCGGTCATCACCATCTGGTCAAAAGGCTTGGCAATAAAGTCATCCCCGCCCATCTGCATGGCCATAACAATATTCATGTTATCTGAGGCAGAAGAGATAAAGATCACCGGCACCCTGGAAATCTTCCGGATCTCCTGGCACCAGTAATAGCCATTGTAAAAAGGCAGAGAAATATCCAGGAGGACCAGATGAGGGTGATAGTCAGAAAATTCCTCCATGATCTTTTCAAAATCTGAGGCGCACCGGGCTTCCAGATTCCAGGACTCCATCTGCTTTTTGATCCCCCGGGCGATCCCCGGATCGTCTTCTACGATAAATATACGGTACATATGATTAGCCCCTTTTAATTTTTATCCAGATCCACGGTTATCTCATAATAGTCGCAGGGATGAGCATTCAGACCTGTAACCCCTTCTCCTGAAACAATAGACATACGAAGATGAGAAGCAAAGATAAAAGCATTGTCGTCCAGGATCGTCTGAGTCATTTCCACAGCCAGAGAAGCTCTCTCTTCTGCGTCAAAAGTAGTGCTCATCTGGGCTTCCAGCTCTTCCAGTCTGTCACTGTGATATCCCCCTCTGTTGTGGGTGGAAGAATCCAGGCAGTGGGTGGTAAAGAAGTATTCCGGATCTCCTGTAGGTGCGCAGACAAAGGCGCTGGCGTAGATGTCCCACTCGCCGGTTTCAATAACATCCAGATGATTTGCCGTACTGTTTACTTCAACGTCAATGCCAATCTCTCCCAGAGTAGCCTGAACGCTTTCTGCCAGAAGGGGCAGTTCCTGACGGCTGGGATAAGTAAGCCAGCGAATAGTCAGGTTCTCTCCGTCCTTGTCCACATAGCCGTCTCCGTCCGTATCTGTCCATCCTGCTTCCGCCAGAAGTTCCTTAGCCCTGTCCGGATCATATTCCGGTGCGGTAACTGCATCGTCCCCAAAAGTAAAGTTTGACGGGAAAGGACCTACAGCGGCGGAACCATTGCCTTCCATCAGTACCTCTGTAAAGCTTTCTTTGTCAATGCCGCAGGCAATGGCTTCCCTTACTTTTTCGTCCTGGAGAGCCTCTGTGGCATAATTCATCTGTGCAAAGAAGGATCTGGAGGTTTCTACAGAAGAAATCGTATAGGACTCTTCTGAGAACAGGGACAAACTGGAGTAAGGAAGACCGTAAGCCGCATCCAGCTCTCCTGACTGAAGAGCCATAGTAAGGGTATCTCCATCACTGATGGTCTGCACATATATGGTGTCCAGATTCGGCATCCCATCCCAGTAATTTTCATTTTTTACCAAAGTCAGTCCCTGGTCTGTAACCACTTCTGTGGCAATATATGGACCGGTGCCCACTACGTTTCCGTCATCAGTAATGCCGGCTTCCATATCAATAATGCAGCCGTAGGGATCGGCCAGATAATTCATCAGAGCCGGTACCGGCTCTGTAGTCCTGATAGTCAGAGTCATGCCCTCTGCTGTAATCTCCTGGATCTTCAGATCCCCTTTAGCTCTCTCATGAACCTCCACCAGATGTTCCAGACATTCCTTCACGGCCTGGGCGTCCAGTTCCCTGCCGCTGGTAAACGTTACCCCGTCTCTCAGGGTAATTCTCCAGGTATTTTCATCTACATTCTCATATTCTGTGGCCAGCCAGGGCTCCAGCTCCATGGTATCGGAATAGCGGAATAAGGTTTCCCCTATGCCATAGCGGATACAGGCCCAGCCTGAATATCCGTTGTGAGGGTTCACATCAGACTCGTCATTTTCCGCATTAAAAGTGGTGTCTCCGTAATAAAAAACTTTTTCTCCTGAAGAGGATTCAGACTGTGATCTATCCTGGCTGTCCTCCTCCCCGGAAGAACCGCAGCCTGCCAGCAGTCCGGCGCTCATAGTCAGCGCCAGAACAGCACCCCACGCCTTTTTCCATATGTTTTTTGGTTTCATTTTTTCTCCTTTCCTGATAATCCTTCCGCTGATTTTTGCAAAACTTGGGACTTTAAAATACAGAATCTATAAGGATCTTTGTATATTCTTCCCGGGGATGCCGTATCACCTCATCTGTCATACCTGTTTCTATAATACTGCCTTTATACATCACCAGGACTCTCTGGCAGAGCTTCTGCACCAGAGCCAGGTCATGACAGATCAGAAGGATAGACAGTCCTCTATCCCTCTGAAGTCTGCTGAGCAGATCCATAATCTGGGCCTGTATGGTAACGTCCAAAGCGCTGGTAGCCTCATCACAGATCAGAATCCTGGGATCTACAGCCAGAGCTCTGGCTATGGCCGCTCTCTGACACTGCCCGCCGCTTACCTCATGGGGATATCTGGAAGCAAAACTTTTGTCCAGTTCTGCCAGTTCCAGAAGCTCATACATCCTTTTTCTGGCGTCTTTCCGTTTCATGCCGTGATTGCGCATGCTCTCCATGATCCCGTCTCCCAAAGTACAGCGGGGATCAAAGGAATCCTGGGGAATCTGGAAAATCATCTGCATCTTTGTATACAGCTCTTTTTTCTTTTTCCCTTTCTGTCCCAGGATTTCCTCTCCATCCAGACGGATACTGCCGCTGTCCGGCTCCAAAAGCCGGGTGATCATCTTTGCTGCAGTACTTTTTCCGCATCCGCTTTCTCCTACAAGCCCCAGACATTCGCCTCTGTTCAGAGTAAAGCTGATCTCATTTACTGCTGTAAAGGGCGTTTTATTCTTATAAAATGTTTTTTTCAGATTTGTTACTTCCAATATTTTTTCCATAGCTTTATCCTCTGTCCAGCCGGGGAACCGCACCGATAAGCTTCCTGGTATAGGGTTCCCGGGGATGGCGGATCACGTCTTCTTTCCTGCCGTATTCTACCAGCTTTCCCTGATACATGACAGCCACTTTATCCGCCATATATTCTACAACGCCGATGTTATGGGTAACAATGGCAATGGCTGTCCCATAGATCTCCCGCATTTTCATCATCTCTTTCACCACCTGGGCCTGGACAGTAACGTCCAGGGCGCTGGTAGGCTCATCGGCCAACAGAAGCCGGGGATTTGGCACCATGGCCATCATGATCCCCACTCTCTGATTCATTCCCCCTGACAGTTCAAAGGGATAACTTTTCAGGATTCTTTCTCCGTCTGTAAGACGCATAGTCTCAAATAATTTCAGGGCCCTTTCTTTCATCTCTTTACGGCTGATCTTTTCATGTTCCAGAACACTTTCATAAAGCTGGTCCTCAATGGTCCGGATCGGGCACATGGAGGCCCCTGTGTTCTGAAAAATCATGCCCATTTCAGGTCCCCGGAGCTTTCGGAGTTCATTTTCTCTGCTGTCGGTGACATTCTGTCCTTTATAGTAAATATCGCCTCTGGTCACGGCTCCGGAGTTTTCCAGCAACCCCATAGCCGCCTTGAGCACCGTGCTTTTTCCGCTGCCGGATTCTCCTACTATTCCAAGGATCTCTCCTGGTGCCATCTGAAGAGACAGATCCTGGACTACCGGCTTTCCTCCGTAACTGATGTCTACATGCTGCATATCTAATAATGGCTGTGTCATGATCTGTTCCTCCTGCTCTGTCTGGGATCTAATATATCCCTTACGGTATCTCCCAGAAGGTTAAAGACCATAACCGTAAGAAAAATAGCGCAGCCGGGAGCCAGGATCACCCACGGAGACGTCTGGAGCATACTTCTTCCATTGCTCATCATGGAACCCCACTCTGCAGTAGGCGGCGTAGCTCCCAGACCCAGAAACGACAGTCCGGCGATTTCCATCATCATAGTCCCGATATCCAGAACCGCCGTTACGATCACCGGACCGGCGATATTGGGGACAATATGTTTTAAGATGATCTTCCCTGTCCCGGAACCTGCCAGCCGGGCCGCCGAAATATAGGGCGCATTCTTTATAGTCAGCACCTGACTTCTGGCAATCCTTGCATATTTGGGCCAGGATACAAAGGCCAGGGCTGCTACGGCGTTCATGATGCCTCCGCTCATGACACTGGCTGCGGCAATGGCAAAGACCATTCCCGGAAAGGCCAGGAAAATATCTGAGAGACGCATGAGAAAGGAATCCAGCTTTCCCTGGCAGTAGCCGCAGAGAATCCCCACGATGCTTCCTGCAACTGTGATGATCACCACCAGAAGCACCGCTGAAGAAATAGAGGATCTGGCTCCCATGATCACCCTGGAGAGCATATCTCTTCCGTACCGGTCTGTCCCCAGCAGATATTCCCTGCAGGGAGCCAGAAGGGCATTGCCAAGGTCCTGTTCATAAGGATCATAGGGCGTTATATAAGGCGCAAAGACTGCCACCAGAATGAGCAGAAGAGTCAATGCGCCGTAAACGGCCAGTTTTATCTTTGTATAGTCTTTTTTTATTTTCTGTTTTCTTACAGTAATCTTCTTTTCTTCCACTATGCTTCCTCCTGTCCCAGACGGATCCTTGGATCAAGATAATGATAGATCAGATCTGTGATCAGATTCACTACCACATAAATGACCGCCATCCAGATCACGTAGGCCTGTATGATGGGATAATCCCTCATGGTGATGGCGTCTACCGCCATTTTCCCCACCCCGTCCCACATAAAGATGGATTCTACAATGGCCGTTCCTCCCAGAAGGGATCCGATAGACAGGGCCAGCAGGGTAACGATAGTGAGCATGGAGGCTTTCAGCACACTGAAAGTCAATATCTTATTCTCACGGATCCCCCGTGCTCTGGCGCCCTGCACATAGTCCTTGTTCAATTCTTCCAGAACCGTGGCTCTTACCTGCCGGGTATATTTGGAGGACATGGCTATGGCAAGAGTCAGGGTTGGAAGGATAATGCTTTTCCATCCGCTGTTGTTTCCCATTACAGGAAGGAGCTTTAACTTCAGGGAAAAGAAATAGATCAGCAGCAGAGACACAAAAAAGTTCGGCAGGGAATTCCCGATGAAACTCAAAAACCGTATCAGATAATCCAGAAATTTATTTTGTTTTACTGCTGACAGGATTCCCAGAGGTATAGAGATTAATACTGTCAGAAAGATGGACGTGACCGTCAGGTAAATCGTCGCCGGAAGTTTTGATATAAATGTGTCGAATACATCTTTCCCGGATACAAAAGATTCTCCCATATCTCCTCTCAGTACATTACCCAGCCAGATAACATACTGCTGAGCCAGAGGCTTGTCCAGGCCCATCTCCTGGCGGAGCTGATCTTTTTCTTCTTCTGACATGACCACGCCCTGATTGCTTTCCATGGTATCAATCACGTCTGTAGTACCTATATTCGTCAAAATGAAGGACAGCAGGGTAATGCCCAGGAGAATCGGGATTAATTGTATAAATCGTCTTATTGCGTATTTTCTCATTCTTTACCACCCTTATCAGCTTTGTAAATTCACTTTTTAAAGTATAAAACCTTCAAAAAATTCTCACAAGCCCCATGGGGGGTTGTTTTTTATTTAAGAGGTGGGCCTGCCCGCTTTGTTCTCCCTTTTCCTCTTCCAGAGGTATGATCCTGGTACATACCCGGTCCAGCAGTTCCGAATCGTGGCTGACTACGATCAGTCCGATTTCCCGCTTCTCTGCCTCTTTCAGCAAAAAGTGCCATATCTGACTCTGGGTGATCAGGTCCAGCATAGTCGTGATCTCATCCGCCAGCAAAAATCTGGTCCTCTTTCCCAGGGCCCTGGCAATACTGAACCGCTGCAGCTCTCCCCCGGACAATTCTGCGGGGAAACGGTTCATCCAGTCTTC
>DWYL01000157.1 GCA_019118685.1 Candidatus Blautia merdipullorum | reverse complement strand
TATTTTCCGTCTGTAATTTCCTCTTTACGCTGTAAAACCTCGTTCCAGTCTTTGAACAACGGTACAAGGCGATTGACGGTGTAGCCTTGGGGGATAATGCTGTTGGTGTGGTATAAAAAAAGTTGACATCTTATTCTCAAGGATTTCATGATAGAATCAAGAGAATAAGGAGGTACTCAAAATGGCACGTAAATATGACCATGAATACAAAGTACAGGCAGTTAAGTTAGCAAAAGAAATAGGTGGTGCTAAAGCTGCTAAAGAATTAGGTATCCCGGAGGGAACTATCCATACATGGCTGAAAGCAGTTAGAGCAGGCACATTGGATATTGGCGATGGTGCACATACTCCAGAAAGTGCGATGAGTCTTGCTGAGGAGCTTGCGATGCTCCGCAAACGCGTTAAGGATCAAGATAAAGAAATCCGGCGTCTGAAAGAGGAAAATGAATTTCTCGAGGAAGCAAGTGCTTTTTTCGCAGCCAGCCGTCGGAAGTCAGCAAGAACCAAAGAATGAAGTTCATTGCCATAAAAACGGAAGACGGCGTGATTAAGGGGAAACTCTCATTCTACTGCCGGATGCTCGGTGTCAGCCGCCAGGGTTTTTACAAATATCTTGCTATTAAAGATCGTCCCTGGAAATATCAGGATCTCGCTGATGCTATGAGAGCGATTAATTCTGAGGATGAATGCAATGATACCTATGGGCGTATTCGCATGTATCAGGCACTTCTCCTTAAGAATCTGGAAGGACTCAAAATCCCCAGTGAGCGAACTGTCTACAGGGTTATGGATGAAATAGGCCTTAGCCATCGGCCAAAGCGTAAGCCAAATGGTATTACCAGAGCTGATCGGGAAGCGCGTAAATCGGATGATCTTCTGAAGCGAGATTTCAAATCCAATAAGCCACTTGAAAAATGTGTAACTGACATCACAGAGATCAAGGCTAAAGATGGAAAACTGTATGTTTCAGCTATCTTTGACTGCTTTGATTCCAGTGTCCTTGGTCTGGCGATGGAAACCAACATGAAAGCAACTTTGTGTGAGCATACCCTGGATAATGCCTATCTTGCATATCCTAATCTGCGAGGCGCCATTTTACACTCTGACAGAGGAACACAATATACCAGTGAAACCTATCGTAAGGCTCTGGCAAAATACGGTATTATTCAAAGCATGAACAGTGCTGGTGGCAGGTGCCATGATAATGCCCGATGTGAAAGCATGTGGGCCAGAATGAAAAGCGAGCTTCTCTATGACCGCTACAATACGGAAACTATGACCACAGAGGAACTGAAGGTTCTCATTTGGAGATATTTCATCAGTTACTGGAATAACAGGAGGATCTGCTCTGCTAATGGTGGGCTTCCTCCGATCATCAAGCGCCAGAGATACTATCAATCTTTGGACCTGGCTGCATAGTCAGTGATATCTTTGAGATAAATGTGTCAACCAATATTGACAATATCATTATGTCATTCCTGCTCATTATGACGGTGTATGGAAGATTTTTTAAGTTATATATGTATACGGCGCTCGCCCCGATTCCGCTTTCCACTTTTGCGGGAGAGCCGAGCCAAAATGTGGGGAAATCGTTTATCAAAAGCTACTGCGCCGTGTGCCTTGAAGGTGCAGTGATCGTTTTAGCCTGTATTATCTTCTCACTGTTCGCTTCTTCCCCGCCTGTGGTCGATCCCAATGCGGCAGCAGTTACGCAGGTATGGTCATATATCGGCGAGCTGCTCTTTAATATGCTCGTTTTGGTCGGCTCGGTGCGGATGTCTGACCGGATTATCCGTGAGATGATGGGACTGTAAGGAGAACAGAATGAAACGAATATACAACAAATTCAAGGGCTACACCCTTGCAGACTGCGATTGCAGATATTGCCTGTATTACGGAGGGCGGCGGAAAGGCAAAGTTACTTGCCTTGCGGACGAATGTGTCTGCGCTGATGAAATCCGGCAGGCTAAAAAAAGGAAAGAAAGGAGTTCCTAAATGGAAGTCAAGATTAACAGAGAAATCAGGAATTACACAGAAGCGATGTTTTTCGGACTGTCACTGCGGCAGTTCATTTTTTCTGCCTGCGCCTGCGTGGTGGCGGTGGGTATCTATTTTTTACTCAAGCCCTATGTCGGAACGGAAACCGTATCGTGGATGTGCATTTTGGGAGCCGCACCCTTTGCGGCTCTTGGTTTTGTTAAATATAACGGAATGACCGCAGAGAAATTCATCTATGCGTGGATCAAGTCAGAGTTTTTAATGCCGAAGAAGCTCACCTTCCGTTCAACGAATACCTACTACGAGCTGTTCAAGCCGAGTATTGAAGCAAAAGCAAAGGAGGCTATGAAATCGAATGATTAAAACACTTACCAATCTCCGCAAGCAGGAAAAGGAAAAGTTTGTCGTGCCGAAGGGCGTTCAGGATGTGATCCCCATTACCGCCATTTATGACGACGGTATTTTTCAGATCGGGAAAGACAAGTTTTCCAAGACCTATAAATTTTCAGATATTAACTACGCTGTTGCCAGCCGTGAGGACAAGGAAGCAATGTTCCTTGAATACTCGGAACTGCTCAATTCCCTCGACTCCGGAGCAACGACAAAAATCACAATCAACAACCGCCGTTTAAATCGGCTGGACTTTGAGAACAACATTCTTATCCCGATGAAAGGCGACAGCCTCGATGAATACCGTGAGGAATATAACAAAATCCTTTTGGAGAAAGCGACGGGAGCAAATGCTATCGTGCAGGATAAGTATATAACGATTTCCGTCAACAAGAAGAATGTTGAGGACGCAAGGAATTATTTTGCCCGTGTGGGCGCTGACCTAATCGCCCATTTTAGCCGGCTCGGCAGCAAATGCGTGGAGCTGGAAACTGATGAAAGGCTGCGTATCTTCCACGACTTTTACCGTGTGGGCGAGGAATCCTCTTTCCACTTTGATATAAAGGAAACCCGCAAAAAGGGACACAGCTTCA
>DWYL01000156.1 GCA_019118685.1 Candidatus Blautia merdipullorum | reverse complement strand
CATAAAATCTTTGAAAATGTAAAAAATATGAAAAAAACCAGTTATAGAAAGGGATGCAGAGTATGGCAGCGGGAAGAATTCATACAGACCTTGCATTGGAGACAAAGGAAAAATTTGAAGAGGATCATGTGGAGATCAGGGGAGTGGAAATTCAGGAGGATTATGACAAAGAGAAGGATATCCGAAGGACTGTAGTGAAGATCAAAACAGAAAATGGAGCCAGAGCTATGGGAAGGCCTCAGGGGATTTATATTACTTTAGAAGCTCCCAATATGTCTGTGCCGGATGAAGATTATCACAGAGAAATATCTGCAGAGTTATCCAGACACCTGAAAAAACTGCTTCCTGCAAAGGAAGATATGAAGGTGCTTGTAGTTGGTCTTGGAAACCGGGAGATCACTCCTGATGCATTGGGGCCGGATGTAGTGTCAAATCTCCGCATTACCAGACATATTATAAAAGAATATGGCGTACAGGGCATGGGAGAGGAGCATGCCCACAGTGTCAGCGGCATTGCCCCCGGGGTTATGGCACAGACAGGGATGGAAACTATGGAGATCATACGGGGAGTGATAGAAGAAACTCAACCGGATGTGGTCATTGCCGTTGACGCTTTGGCAGCCAGAAGTATCAGGCGCCTGAACCGGACGATCCAGATCACAGATACCGGTATCCATCCAGGGTCAGGAGTGGGGAATCACAGAACAGGATTGACAGAAGAAACTCTGGGCGTAAAAGTGATCGGCATCGGAGTGCCCACAGTGGTAGATGGAGCGACTATTGTACATGACGCCATGGCCCATCTTCTGGATACTCTTGAGGAAATAGAAAAAAAGGAATTTTTAGAAGAGATGATAGCCCCTTCCCTTCACAGTATGTTTGTAACGCCTAAAGATGTGGACGAGACCATTAAGCGTCTGGCTTATACAATTTCAGAAGGTCTGAATATGGCCTTCGCTTCAGGAAAGGCATAAATAGAAAGGTTTGTCTCATATATAGATATGAGGTGATTGGGTGAAAAAAAAAGAAGCCGGAAAGACAATTTCTGTTGTGATATGGATATTTTTGCTGGCTTTGGCCGCATATATAGTGCTAAAAGGACTGTCTTTAGATAAAGGGACATTGGAAACCATCATGCTAAATGTACAGCAGCAGGCCATTGAAACCTATCTTCCGGGACTGACCCGATCAGATGGAGAAGAAATTTCTCCATCATCATGGCTTTTAGAGAAGACAAAACAGCAGATTCCCGGGCTGAATATGAACAACAACAGGGAAGAAACACAAGAAGACAAGGAGACCAGCCAGAAAATCGTAGAAGAAAACCAAGAATTTTTGGAAGCAAAGCTTGTGGAAGAAAACCAAGAGGCTGGCCCTGATTCTTCAGGACTGGAAATCACCGGGGGAACGGAGAATGAAGAAGACGGTCAGGAAGAGACACAAAGCGCTTCGACAGCCCAGGAGCGTGTTCCGGTAACCGATATTTCCCTGGAACAGTTTCAGAACTTTGATTTTGTGCTTCGGAATTTTTATACGGTGGACAGCACCACCAGCATTACCAGTGAACAGCTGAATGCTCCGGCGCTGGTACAGATGGATCTGCGGATGAAAACAGGGAACGACCAGCCGCAGATCCTGATCTATCATACCCATTCCCAGGAGGAATTTATTGATTCTGTTTCGGGAGACGCTTCTACTACCATCGTAGGCGTGGGAAATTACCTTGCTCAGATTCTGAAAGAAGACTATGGATATAATGTGATTCATGTGACAGATACCTTTGATATCGTAGATGGGAAATTAGACAGAAACCAGGCTTATAACTATGCGCAGGAACGGATCAGCCAGGTTCTGGCGGAAAACCCAAGCATAGAAGTGATCATTGACCTTCACAGAGACGGGGTGGCAGATGATCAGCGCCTTGTAACGGATTTAAACGGAAAGCAGACGGCAAAAGTAATGTTTTTTAACGGATTAAGCAGAACCAGACAAAACGGGGAGATCTCGTATCTGCCCAATCCGTATATTCAGGATAACCTGGCTTTTTCTCTTCAAATGATGCTGGCCTGTGAAAAATATTATCCGGATTTTGCCAGAACGATTTATCTCAGGGGATACCGGTATAATCTCCATCTCCGTCCAAAGACTTTGCTGGTAGAGTGCGGCGCTCAGACAAATACAGTGGAGGAAGAAATGAATGCTATGGAGCCTTTGGCAGATGTATTAAACAAGGTTCTAACAGGAACATAAAAAGAGCTGCCTGCCGAAAACTGGCAAATACCGAAAAAGTGTGTTATAGTGAAGAAACAGTCTATTATTTTTGGTGTTTGTCAAAATATATCGGAGGTCTTTATGATAAAAGCTTTTTTGTATAACACAAAGGATGCGCAGAAAACAGCATATATTTGGAATACATGGGCGGCAATGCTTAATTCTTTTCAGTCTGTGCTGATTTTAATGGTCATTTCCAGAATTGACCCGGTAACAGATGCAGGTGTATTTACCATTGCTTTTGCTATCGGAAATCTTATGCTGACGATCGGACAGTACGGTATCCGCCAATTCCAGGTTTCAGATGTTCAGGAAAAATATACTTTCAGGGAGTATATTGCCGCAAGGTCGATCACCAGCTTTTTAATGATCGCTGTTTCACTAATTTATGTGGGAATTCATTTCTATACAGGTTCCTATGATTTTGAAAAAAGCGCCGCAGTTTTCCTGATCTGTCTTGCAAAGGCCGTTGACTCTGTGGAAGATGTTTTTCACGGACGTCTGCAGCAGAAGGAAAGGCTGGACATAGGGGCAAAAGCAATGACGATAAGGCTCCTGGGCTATATTCTTACATTTATAGCCGTATATATTATGGGGAAAAATCTGATCCTGGCTTCTTTAATGGCCTTTTGCGTTTCTTTGCTCCTTTGCCTGATCCTGAATTTTGTGGCGGTGAAAAATTTTGAGAGTACGGTTACAGACCTGAAATTAAGAAATATAAAGGACATGTTTATAGAGTGCTTCCCTTTGTTTTTGGCTGCTTATCTGGTCATTTATATTGGAAATGCGCCTAAATATGCCATTGACGCCGTGCTTACCAGCCAGGAGCAGGCATGTTTTAATTATATTTTTATGCCGGTATTTGTGATTGGCCTGCTCAGCAGATTTATTTATCAGCCTTTGATAGGGAAGATGGCCCTTCTATGGCATAAGGGGGAATTGTCAGAGTTTATGTCCATGATCCTTAAACAAAGCGGGATTATGGTTGGACTTACCCTGTTTGTGCTGGCAGGGGGCTTTATACTTGGCATTCCGGCGCTGTCCATTGTGTATGGAGTAAATCTGGAAGGCTATAAGGCGGAACTGATGGTGCTTCTTTTAGGAGGAGGCTTTTTGGCCTATACCAGTTTTTATCAGATGATTTTAACGGTTATCAGAAAACAGAACTGGCTGATCGCTGGATATCTGCTTGGATATGTGGTTTTTCTGCTTTTTGGAAAAAAAATCGTCGAATATGGAGGCATTCTGGGAATATCAATCTTTTATACCATAGTTGTCGCACTGATTGCCATTTATTTTGTCCTGGCGATCTTGGCGGGGTATAAAACCAGGAAAAAACAAGTGAGATTTTGAATTGAAAAGCCTATGCGCATGTGCTATAATCAAAAAGATATATTACAGAGAAATATCCAGAGTATTACGAAGGAGTAAACAGAAATGAAGCTTATTATTCAGATTCCCTGTTATAATGAAGCAGAGACCTTAGAGATTGCCCTCAATGATCTTCCAAAGCATATAGACGGGATAGATCAGATTGAATATCTGATCATCAATGACGGCAGCAGCGACAATACTGTGGAAGTGGCTAAAAAATGGGGCGTCCATTATGTTGTGAATTTCAAGTCTAATAAAGGGCTTGCAAGAGGATTTATGGCAGGATTAGATGCCTGTCTGAGAAACGGAGCAGATATCATTGTCAATACAGATGCAGACAATCAGTATTGCGGCGCGGATATAGAAAAGTTAGTGCGTCCCATCCTGGAAGGGAAATCAGACATTGTCATAGGCGAAAGACCTATAGACCAGACCGAGCATTTTTCACCATTGAAAAAGAAGCTGCAGCATATAGGCAGCTGGACGGTGCGGATCGCTTCCAACACAGATATACCTGACGCGCCAAGCGGTTTTCGGGCTATGAGCAGAGCCGCAGCGTTAAAAATGAATGTCGTAAACGAATATACTTATACATTGGAAACCATTGTTCAGGCAGGCAGAAATAAAATGGCCATTACATCTGTGCCTATCAGGACAAATCCTGAACTCAGAAAGTCCAGACTGTTTAACAGTATGTTCGGCTATATTAAAAAATCGGTTTTAACGATCATAAGAGCTTTTATGATGTACAAGCCTTTGAGATTCTTCAGTATTATCGGAGGAATTGTTTTCGGCGTAGGGCTTATTCTGGGACTGCGCTTTTTGATCTTTTTATTTATGGGAAACAGTGCGGGGCATGTTCAGTCGCTGATTCTGGCCAGCACATTAATGATTTTAGGCTTTCAGACCATTATTTCAGGACTTCTGGCGGATCTGATCGCATCAAACAGAAAACTTTTGGAAGATACCCAGGAGAGAGTGCGCAGATTGGACTATGGTGAAGAAAAGCACTGGAAGGAACAGAGAAATAAAAAAAGAAACAGTAAAGTGAAGCCAGGTCTTAGTGAGGATACCAATGTTTGAAGAACTGAAAAATAAAAAAATTCTTTTTATTACCACTAAAAATTTAGATTACTTAAGAAACACCCAAGAAATCCGTCAACTGAAAGGAAAGACGGATTTTCTTTCGGTTATAGGAAGTAAGGATAAAAGCTATCCCAAGCGGCTTTTAAAAGTATATTGGAAATTGTTATGGACGTCCTGCAAAAAATATGATGTGGTATTTGTGGGATTTGCTCCCCAGCTTGTAGTTCCCTTTT
>DWYL01000019.1 GCA_019118685.1 Candidatus Blautia merdipullorum | reverse complement strand
GGTCTTAATAAGGATGTGGTGCTGACTGGCAATCTTACAAGGATTGAAGTCTGGAGTAAGGAAAAATGGCTGGAGAACAGCAATTATGAAGATATGGATGCCATTGCACAGGGTATGCAGGATATGGGCATCGTGATCTGATTAGCCAGGAGAGAAAAATGGAATTTAAACACCAATCCGTATTACTGGAAGAAACTATCCGGAATTTGAGGGTAAAACCGGATGGGATTTATGTTGATGGAACATTGGGAGGCGGCGGGCATTCCTACAGGATATGTCAGCAGTTATCTGCCAAGGGGAGCTTGATAGGTATAGACCAGGATGAAGCTGCGATAAAAGCTGCGGGTGAACGGTTGAAGGATTTTAAAGAAAATGTAACGATCATCCGCAGCAACTATTGCAACATGAAAATGGAATTACAAAAGATAGGAATCACATCAGTAGATGGGATTATTTTAGATTTGGGGGTATCTTCCTACCAGTTGGACAACAAGGACAGAGGCTTTACGTACAGGGAGGATGTCCCTCTTGATATGCGCATGGATCAGAGAAATCCCCGGACAGCCAGAGATATTGTGAACACATACAGTGAAAAAGATCTGTATCGCATTATCCGGGATTATGGGGAGGACAAATTCGCAAAAAATATCGCAAAGCATATCTGCTTGTCCAGGAAGGAAAAACCTATAGAGACTACAGGAGAACTGGCGGAGATTATCAAGCACGCTATTCCTATGAAAATGAGAGCTGTAGGAGGACATCCGGCTAAACGGACGTTCCAGGCCATCCGGATCGAACTGAATCAGGAACTGGAAGTGTTAAGAGACAGTCTGGATGATATGATCGGCCTTTTAAACGACGGAGGAAGAATCTGTATCATTACCTTTCATTCCCTGGAAGACAGGATCGTAAAGACCATTTTCCGGAGAAATGAAAACCCATGTACATGTCCTCCGGATTTTCCTGTATGTGTATGCGGGAAAAAATCCAAAGGAAAGGTGATCACCAGAAAGCCGATTCTTCCTAGTGAAGAAGAACTGCAAAATAACAGCCGGTCCAAAAGCGCCAAGCTGCGGGTATTTGAGCGGGTGACAGGATAGAGACAGAAGTCTGAAAGGGAGAGTTTCATGGCAAGTACAAGGAACCAAAACAAATATAACCATAGAAGAGGGCAGAAATATACTGCGCCGTATTATGAAGATGGAAATGCAGTGCGCCGTTTGGAAGAGGTACCTGAACAGCCAAAGAAGGAACTAAGCAGACGGGCAAGAAGAAACCGGGCAAAGAGTACCAGCATAAGCAGAGGCTATATTGCTTTTCTAAGCCTGGTCTGCGCCCTGGCTACAGCATCCTGTGTCTATTACATTAGACTTACTGCCCAGGTCACTGCACAAAAAAATGTTGTGGCCCAAAAGGAACTGGAATTAAACCAGCTGAAAGAAGACAATGATGCATATTACAGCGAAGTGCTTACCAGTGTGGATCTGAATGAGATCCGGGATAAAGCGATCAACGAACTGGGTATGCAGTATGCAACAGAGGATCAGATTCGTTATTATACACCGGGAAATAACAGCTATGTAAGACAGTATCAGGATGTCCCGGACAATTAAGCAGGTGAAAGATTGGATAAACGAGAATCAAAAAAGAGAAAGTTAACAAAGAAAATGAAACGAAAGCTGGCGGGGGTATTTGGTATGACTCTGCTGGCTTTCGTCGGTTTATTGACAGGAATTACAGTGATCAATGCCAGGGAGGGAAACCGCTATGCACAGCAGGTTCTGTCCCAGTCCCAGCAGCAATACAGCAATACCACGATACCTTTCCGCAGAGGTACCATCACCGACAGAAACGGAACTGTTCTGGCAAATAGTGTAAAGGTTTATAATCTGATCTTGGACTGCCAGGCTGTGAACTATAAAGACAGCTATCGTGAACCTACGATCGCGGCATTAGAAGAATACTTCAATATTGACAGAGAAACTATTGAAGGACTTTTGGATAATGAAGAGACCAGCTCCAGCCAGTATCAGATACTGGAGACAGAAGTTTCAATGGATGATAAGAACGCTTTTGAGGAGGCAAATACCCTTCCAGATGACGAGGAAGAGAGAGATGCCCTCACAGAAGAGGAACGTACCAGGCGGAGTAATGTCCAGGGGATCTATTTTGAGGATGATTATGAAAGAATCTATCCTTTAGAAGACCTGGCCTGCGATGTAATCGGATTTACCGATTCAGGAAATACAGCGGACTGGGGAATCGAGGGCTACTATAATAACACTTTGAATGGAACCAATGGAAGAAAGTTCGGCTATCTCAGTGAAGATGCCGACCAGGCTCAAACGATTGTAGAAGCTGTGGACGGGAAAAATCTTACCACAACATTGGACGCTTCCATCCAGGCAATCGTGGAAAAGTATATAGAAGCTTTTAATACGGCTCTCTCCGCAGGACCTAACAATGTCGAAGGGGAACAGAAAAAAGGAGCGGAGAATATCGGGGTGATCATAGAGGATCCTAATACCGGAGAGATATTGGCAATGGGGAGCTCAGGCGGATATGATCTTAATAATCCCAGAGACCTCTCCGGAATTTATACGGAAGAAAAAATTTCTGAAATGAATGACGAAGAGACCATGGACGCTCTGTTTAATATGTGGACAAATTTTTGTATCAGTGAAAATTTTGAACCAGGCTCTGTGATCAAGCCTATTGTAGTGGCAAGTGCTCTGGAGTCTGGAGCGATCACAGAAGATGACAGATTTTATTGCGATGGCGGACAGCAGATAGGAGAAGATTACGTCCGGTGCGCGGTATACCCTTATGGGCATGGATCTCAGAGTTTAGGCGAAGTTATCCAGAATTCCTGTAATGACGGAATGATGGCCATAGGGCGAAGGATGGGAGTGGCAGAATTTCTCAAGTATCAGCAGAAATTTAATTTTGGTACAAGAACAGGAATAGATCTTCCTGGGGAGGGCACCGGTCTTCTGTTCAGCCAGGAAAATATGTATGAAATGGAGCTTTCCACCTCTGCTTTTGGCCAGGGATTTACCTGTACCATGATCCAGGAGATTGCAGCCATGGCAGCGGCTATTAATGGAGGGACTTATTATCAGCCCCATCTGGTAAAGGAGATTACAGACCAGGATGGTAAGGTGATCGAAAATATTACGCCTACGGTTTTAAAAGAGCCTATTTCGGAATCTGTTTCTGCGGATATCCGGGAATACATGGGAATGAGTGTGGAAAGCGGCACCAGTCAGTCTGCAAAAGTCCAGGGCTACTCTATGGGGGGAAAAACCGGAACTGCGGAAAAACTTGCAGATGATATAGAGGATAACTATCTGGTATCTTTTATCGGATTTGCACCTTTAGATGAACCTGAAGTATTGATTTATGTAGTCGTAGATACTCCGAATGTAGAGGATCAGGCATCAAGCAGCTATGCCCAGTATCTGGCTCAGGCGATTTTGTCAGAGGTGCTTCCATATATGAATATTTCCCAGGATGAAGAGACGGCACAAGAGACGCAGCTGTGGGAGGGATTTAATGGTGTTCCCAAACTGACGGATATTATAGAGGACGGAGTTTCCAATCCCTATGGAACTGTCCTGGATCAGGGATATGGAAGCGGGGATCCTGCAGATACAGAACTAAATGATGAATATTCTGACGGTATTACCAATGAAGAAGCCGGAATTGATGAAGAAGATCCATCTTATGAGGAGGATGCTTACGATACAGAAGAACTGGAAGATTTCGGACAGGAACAAGATACAGAAGCAGAAGAATAGAGAGACTGACAGACAGACTGGTCAAAAAGCTGGTCTGGACTGTCAGTTTTTTCATATTAAAGGCATAAAGCTGCATATAATAGTAGAGATAGGCAGCGGGAGTGACACCGGATCATGAAAAAAAACAGAACCTACCATAAAAAAAAGACAGTAATAGTTTTCGGCGTTTGTATGCTGATCCTTTTAGGACTGATGGGAAGAATATTTTATTTGATGGTGATCAGATCTGAGTACTATTCTCAGAAGGCCCAGGAACTTCATGAAAGGGAAAGAGACATTAAAGCAGCCAGAGGCAGGATTTTGGACTGCAATGGAGAAGTGCTGGCAGACAATAAAGCGGTCTGTACGATCTCTGTTATCCATAGTCAGATAGAAGAGCCGGAAGAAGTTATCCAGATGTTGGTAAAAGAATTGGAAATTTCAGAGGAAACCGCCAGAAAACGGGTAGAAACTGTTTCATCTATTGAAAGGGTAAAGACAAATGTGGAGAAAACTGTAGGAGATAAGATCCGGAGCTATGAGCTGAAAGGGGTAAAGGTAGATGAAGATTATAAGCGTGATTATCCCTACAATGAACTGGCGTCAAAGGTACTGGGGTTTACCGGGGGAGATAATCAGGGGATCGTAGGTCTGGAGGTTATGTATGAAGATGTCCTGAAAGGGATAGACGGAAAAATACTGACCACTACAGATGCCAGAGGGGTGGAAATCTCAGAACTGGGAGAGAGCCGGGTAGAGCCGGCAGCGGGCTATGATCTTCAGATCAGCCTGGATAAAAATATCCAGATGTATGCTCAGCAGGCAGCTTTAAAAGTAATGGAAGAGAAGGGAGCTCAGGGAGTCTCTATTTTACTTATGAATCCTCAGAACGGAGAAATCTATGCCAATGTAAATGTGCCGGAATATAATCTTAATGAACCTTTTGTCCTAAACACAGAAGAAGATAGCTGGGAAATGACAGAGGAGGAGTTTCAGGATGCGTGCAACCAGATGTGGAGGAATCCGACTATCAACGACACTTATGAGCCGGGATCTACCTTTAAGATCATTACCATGGCGGCCGGGCTGTCTCAGGGAGTAGTGGATCTGGAGGACACATTTACCTGCCCGGGATATAAAATTGTGGAGGACAGGAGGATCCACTGTCATAAACGGACAGGACATGGAGCGGAAACCTTTGTGGAAGGAGCCATGAATTCCTGTAATCCGGTCTTTATAGAGGTAGGGCTCCGGCTGGGAGCAGAAACCTATTATCAGTATTTTCAGAAATTTGGTCTTATGGAAAAAACAGGGATCGACCTTCCGGGAGAGGCCGGGACCATCATGCACAAAGAGGAAGACATCGGTCAGGTAGAGCTGGCAACGATTTCATTTGGCCAGTCTTTTCAGATCACTCCTGTGCAGCTGGCAACTACGGTCAGCTCTATTGTGAACGGAGGAAAAAGAGTTACTCCTCATTTCGGTGTGAAAGTTACAGATGAAGAGGGAAATCTTGTCCAGGATTTAACCTACGGGGAGCAGAGCGGGATCGTATCTGAACAGGTATCAGAACAAGTCCGGTATGTATTGGAAAAAGTAGTATCAGAGGGATCAGGCAAAAACGGAGCAATAGAAGGAAGAAGTATAGGAGGAAAGACCGCAACCTCCCAGACGCTGCCCAGAAGCGAGAACCGCTATATTTCTTCTTTTCTGGGTTTTACTCCGGCGGATGATCCCCAGATCCTTGGAATCGTGGTGATCTATGACCCTCAGGGAGTCTATTATGGCGGCACGATAGCGGCTCCTGTACTGAGAGATATTTACGAGAACATCCTGCCTTATCTGGGGATTGAAGGTTGATAATTCAGCAAAAAAGCATTATACTAGGAAGAGCAAAAATACATATAAACGAGGTGTACTATGGCAGATTTTAAAGTGGTTTTACCGGTGCTGATGGCTTTCGCCATCAGCGTGATCTTAGGACCTTTCATTATTCCCTATCTGAGAAAACTGAAGATGGGACAGACTGAAAGAACAGAAGGGGTGCAGTCCCATCTCAAGAAAGCAGGAACCCCCACTATGGGAGGAATTATCTTCCTTCTTTCCACTACGATAACTTCGTTATTCTTTGTAAAGGATTATCCAAAGATCATCCCGGTTTTATTTTTGACATTGGGATTCGGCATCATAGGTTTTCTGGATGATTATCTGAAGGTGGTCCTGAAACGTTCTGACGGGTTATTGCCGGGACAGAAAATGGCCTGTCAGATCATAGTAACGGCAGTTTTTGCTTTTTATCTGGTGAACTTTACCGATGTATCTCTGGCAATGAAGATTCCTTTCTTCCCGGGACATGAGCTGAATCTGGGAATCCTGGCAGTACCGGTTTTGTTTATCGCAGTAATAGGTACGGTAAATGGTGTGAACTTCACAGACGGATTGGATGGACTGGCTTCCTCAGTAACCATTATGGTAGCTACGTTCTTTTCTGTAGTGGCTATTGGGACAAACAGTGGGATAGAGCCTATCACCTGCGCGGTGGTGGGTGCTCTTATGGGATTTTTATTGTTTAATGTATATCCGGCGAAGATCTTTATGGGAGATACAGGTTCTCTGGCATTGGGCGGCTTTGTGGCAGGTACTGCCTATATGCTTCAGATGCCTCTCTTCCTTCTGATCGTAGGTCTGATCTATGTGGTAGAAGTACTTTCCGTTATGATACAGGTAACCTATTTTAAGGCTACCCACGGGAAAAGATTTTTCAAAATGGCTCCCATCCATCATCATTTTGAATTGTGTGGATGGTCTGAGACCAGAGTTGTCGCCGTTTTTTCTGTGATTACGGCTATTTTATGTCTGATCGCGCTTATGGGTGTGTAGGACGGCAAAGGAGATAAAATCATGAATTTACAGAGAGAGGATTTAAAAGGGAAAAAAGTCCTGGTATTCGGTTCCGGGATCAGCGGAATGGGCGCTGCAAAGCTTCTGCAGGAGGTAGGAGCGGAAATCCTGTTATATGATGGAAACGAAAAGCTGAAAGAAGAAGATATCAGAAAAAAACTGCCGGAAGGCTGCAGCTGTCAGATCCTTTTGGGAGAGTTGCCGGATCAGGTGATAGAAACACTGGATCTGGCAGTGATGAGTCCCGGAGTGCCTCAGGATATTCCTCAGGTGGAGAGGATAAAACGGAAAAAAGTGGCTGTCTGGGGAGAAGTGGAACTGGCTTATCAAATGGGAAAAGGCACGGTTCTGGCTATCACCGGAACAAACGGCAAGACTACTACCACGGCTTTATTAGGCGAGATCATGAAAGCCTGGAAAGACTCTGTGTTTGTGGTGGGAAATATCGGAAACGCCTATACTTCGGCTGCGCTGTCCACCAGAGACGACAGTTATGTGGTGGCGGAGATCAGCAGCTTTCAGCTGGAGACGATCGCAGACTTTGCGCCAAAAGTTTCTGCCATCCTGAATATTACAGAAGATCATTTGAACAGACATCACACCATGGAGGAATATATCCGGGTAAAAGAACGGATCGCCGAAAACCAGTCAAAAGCGGATTTCTGTATCCTGAATTATGAGGATGAAGTGCTGAGAAAATTCGGGGAACAGTGTCCGGCTGCTCCGGTATTCTTTTCCAGTGAAAGAAGGCTTCCGGAAGGGATTTTTCTGGACGGGGACAGGATCATCATGAAAACTCCGGACAAAGAAACGGAGATCGTAAAGACCGGAGAACTGTATCTTCTTGGCAAACATAATTATGAGAACGTAATGGCAGCCGCGGCTATGGCCTGGTATGCGGGAGTTCCTGCAGAGGTTATCCGCCGGGCGGCAATGGCTTTTAAAGCAGTGCCTCACAGGATTGAATTTGTGGAGGAAATCAACGGAGTAGCTTATTACAATGATTCTAAGGGAACGAATCCTGACGCTGCAATTAAAGGCATCCAGGCGATGGAACGCCCTACTCTTCTTATCGGAGGAGGCTACGACAAAGAATCTTCTTATGAAGAATGGATCCGTTCTTTTGACGGAAAGGTCCGGTATCTGGTACTGATCGGCCAGACCAGGGAAAAAATTGAAAAGGCTGCTCACGACTGCGGCTTTTATAATACGATCCTGGCAGACGATCTGGAAGAAGCAGTGAAGATCTGCAGTGAAAAAGCAAGGGAGGGCGACGCGGTTCTCTTATCTCCTGCCTGTGCAAGCTGGGGACAGTTTGACAATTACGAGCAGAGAGGCGACAAATTTAAAGAATATGTCCGGGCGATGATGAAGTAAGCAGAAAGACGGCATAAGAGGGAAAAACAGGCCATATAATTAGAAGAAGCAGATACAAAGGGGCGGAGTGTATTTGGAAGCTGGAAAGAAAAAAAAGAACACAGCAGACGGTCTTCTGATTTTCCTGGTACTTCTGCTGGTGATCTGTGGCTTGATCTTTCTTTACAGCACCAGTGCCTATAACGGAAGAGTGAAATTTCACGACTCTGCGTACTACTTTAAAAAACAGCTGTTTGCCACTTCACTGGGACTTATGGCTATGTATCTGGTTTCCTTTATGGATTATCACTTTCTGGTAAAGCTGGCGCCTGTGTTCTATGGACTTTCTTTGCTGCTGTCTTTGGCAGTTTTGCTTTTTGGAGATGAATATAACGGCTCTAAGAGATGGCTGTCTCTGGGGCCGTTATCTTTTCAGCCTTCTGAATTTGCCAAGGTGGCGGTGATCCTTCTGCTGGCCTGGGTGATCACAAAAGGAAAAGAGGAAGACAGGGGGATCCTGCATATGGCCGGAAAAATGGCAGTTCTTCTGCCTATTGTAGGGCTGGTAGGGACGAACAATCTAAGTACGGCTATCATCATACTGGGAATCGGCGTGATCCTGATCTTTGTGTCAAATCCCAGATATCTGCCTTTTGTAGGAATCGGAGCTGCAGGGATTTTGTTTATTGGAATCTTTCTGGGCATGGCC
The DNA here is from genome assembly GCA_019118685.1 of Candidatus Blautia merdipullorum. Classification (GTDB taxonomy): domain Bacteria; phylum Bacillota; class Clostridia; order Lachnospirales; family Lachnospiraceae; genus Blautia; species Blautia merdipullorum. The sequence goes on along the minus strand of DWYL01000019.1, from coordinate 30,853 downwards.
AGCTATCGCCTGGAGCGTCTGGCTATCTGGAGAAATCCTGAGGCCTATGAAAAGGGATTTCAGACCATCCAAGGATTATATGCCATAGGAAGCGGAGGAATCTTTGGAAAAGGACTGGGAAGCAGCCTGCAGAAACTGGGATTTGTGCCGGAGGCACAGAACGATATGATCTTCTCCATTATCTGCGAAGAAACAGGCCTTGCGGGAGGCTGCCTGGTGATCCTTATTTTCGCCCTTCTGATCTGGCGGCTGATGGTTGCCGCCACCCATGCGGCAGATCTGTGCGGCAGCCTCATTGCCGCCGGTATCATGGGTCACATGGCTATCCAGGTGATCCTGAACATTGCTGTGGTAACAAATTCTATTCCTAATACGGGGATCACCCTTCCCTTCATAAGCTATGGAGGCACTTCGGTACTGTTCCTCCTTGGAGAGATGGGCATTGCCCTGGCGGTGAGCCGGCAGAGCAAAGGATAAATCACCAAAAAAGAAGAACTGCATAAAATAATTACCAGATACAGTTTTTCCGGAATGGAATTTAAGAGGAGTGTATAGCTTGAAAGGGATAAGGATCACAGGGCAAATTCCTTTAGACGGTGAAGTAAGAATACAGGGATCAAAAAATGCGGCACTGCCTGTTATGGCGGCCGCTCTTTTAAATAGGGGAACAACGGTGCTGAAAGCCTGCCCTCGCATAACAGACGTCTTTCTTATGGAAAAAATCCTTCGGGGACTTGGAGCCGGGACCAGATGGCAGGGGGATTCCCTGGAAATTTCTGCCTGTCAGATTTCCGGCTGTCAGGTTGAACGGGAGCTGGGGGAAAAAATGCGGTCTTCCATCGTCTTATTAGGGAGTCTTTTAGGAAGGTGCAAAGAAGCAGTCCTGCCTTTTCCGGGAGGCTGTGTAATAGGAGCAAGGCCTATTGATCTTCATCTGAGAGCTCTCGAAGCTTTGGGCGCAGAATTTGCGGAACAGGACGGCAGGCTTTATGGGAGGACTGGAAAGATGAAAGGCGGAACCATCTTATTTCCAAAATCCAGCGTAGGGGCCACAGAAAATGCTGTTCTGGCTGCAGTGTGCGGGGAAGGGACATCTGTGATAAGAGGATGCTCAAGGGAGCCGGAAGTGGGATGGCTGTGCCGTTTCCTGAATCAGGCCGGAGGCCGGATCAGCGGGATCGGAACCTCCTGTCTTGTGATCCAGGGCGTTCCAAAACTTCATGATACGGTTTTTACCATACCTCCTGACAGAATCGCGGCAGGCACCTATGTATGTGCAAGCGCCGTTACCAGGGGAAAAGGAATCCTGATAGAGCCGCCGGTAAAAGAAATGAAGGCGCTGCTTAGGGCTTATGAGAAAATAGGTGGACAATATGTGTATAACAGTGGTAAACTATTTCTGTGCAGTCAGAAAGCATCCAGACCGATCCAATGGCTGGAAACCCAGATTTATCCAGGATTCCCTACGGATCTGCAGTCCATATTTCTTGCTGTGCTCGCCTGTGCGGAAGGCGACAGCAGGATAAAAGAATGTATTTTTGAAGACCGCTTTAAAGTCGTGCCTCAGCTTCGGAGGATGGGAGCCCACATTGAAGTGGAGGAACAGACTGCCAGGGTCAGGGGAGGAACGCTCAGAGGGACCAGAGTGAAAGCAGAAGAACTTCGGGGAGGAGCGGCTCTGGTGATTGCCGGACTGGGGGCACAGGGAGAGACCTATGTGGAAAACCGGGAATTTATGGAAAGAGGATATGAGGACATCTGCAGAGATTTGAATTGTCTTGGAGCAAGAGTAAGGAAAGATTAGGGGAGAAGCTTTATGAGCAGAAGAAAACTGTACAGGATCATCATAGAAGCCGGGGCTGCAGTCCTGCTGATTTTTGTTCTGGTATTTTTCCTGGGGTTCCGGGTCACCAGCGTGCAGGTAGAGGGGAACAGCTTTTATACGGATGATGAGATAAAAAATATGGTGACCAATGTGCCGCTGGCAAAAAACTCTATTTTGGCCGGTTTTATTAATACTGAAAAAAGTACGAAAGACGCCGCAATGATCGACAGTATTAAGATTTCCAGAATAAACAGAAATACACTTCTTCTCCAGGTAGAAGAAAAACAGATAATCGGATATATTGAATACCAGGGACAATGTTTGAATTTTGACCGACAGGGAATTATTCAGATCATTACAGATGAACCTATGGAAAATGTTCCCAAGATAGAAGGGATCGATGTAAAAGAGGCTGTACAGGGAGAAAGGCTTTCCGGGATCAGCAGGACGAAGCTCAATACTATCCTCAGCGTAGGAAAAATGCTGGAAAAAATGGAGAATAAACCGGACAGGCTGGAATTTAATGACCTGAATCAGCTGGTAATGTATTATGGGGATATAGAGGTGCGCCTGGGGGATGACGAAAATATGGATGAAAAGATCAACCGCCTTGTAGGAATCCTTCCGGAACTGGAAGGGATGTCGGGAATCCTTCATCTTGAGAATACTACGGAGGACTCAGAGTCTGTGGTATTTGACGATGCGACCCAGAAAACAGAGGATCAGCAGGAGCAGGAAACTGCCGGAGAAAATACTCAGGAGGACTCCTCCGGGCTGGAATACAGCGATGGTTCGGATTCCGCAGATACCAGGAACAGAGAAAATGGCTGAATGTTAACAAAAATTTTATGAAAAAGTGAAAATTTCGGTTGATTAATTCAAAAAAAAAAGATATTATATATCTATATGTAATGCTTAACTAGATGACACATACTGATACATACCGGTTCTGCCGGGAAAGCGAAAATAGGAAAAAAATGTGAAATAGCATTTAAGACCATACAAGGGAGCTAAAGGAGGAAATACCGTGTTAGAGATTATGACAAATGAAGCCGAATCATCAGCAAAAATTATAGTGATTGGTGTAGGCGGTGCAGGAAATAATGCAGTAAACAGAATGGTTGAGGAAGCCATTGGCGGCGTTGAGTTTGTAGGAATAAATACAGATAAGCAGGCACTGACTTTGTGCAAAGCCCCTACGATCATCCAGATCGGCGAGAAGCTGACAAAAGGACTTGGAGCCGGAGCAAAGCCTGAAATCGGTGAAAAAGCTGCTGAGGAAAGCATTGAGGAGATCAAACAGGCTATCCAGGGTGCAGATATGGTATTTGTTACCTGCGGTATGGGCGGCGGTACAGGAACAGGCGCTGCTCCCGTTGTCGCAGGGGTGGCAAAAGAAATGGGGATCCTGACCGTAGGTGTTGTTACAAAGCCTTTCCGTTTTGAAGCAAAGACACGTATGAGCAATGCCCTGACAGGAATTGAAAAATTAAAAGAAAGCGTTGATACACTGATCATTATTCCAAACGACCGTCTTCTGGAAATCGTAGACCGCCGTACTTCTATGCCGGAAGCTCTGAAAAAAGCAGATGAAGTCCTTCAGCAGGCTGTCCAGGGTATTACTGACCTGATCAATCTGCCGGCACTGATCAACCTTGACTTTGCAGACGTTCAGACAGTTATGATCGATAAAGGAATCGCTCATATCGGTATCGGTGAAGGCAAAGGTGATGATAAAGCTATGGAAGCTGTTCAGCAGGCTGTATCCAGTCCTCTTCTGGAGACTACTATCGAAGGCGCTTCCCATGTGATCATCAATGTATCCGGAGATATTTCTCTGATGGATGCCAACGATGCAGCAAGCTATGTACAGAATCTGACAGGGGAAGATACCAATATTATCTTTGGTGCCCTTTATGATGACAAAGAAGCAGATTATGTAAGAATTACAGTAATCGCTACAGGCCTGGATGATGAAACAGCCAGAAAAGCCAGCGTTTCCAGAGATAAAAAATCCGGAAAATCAGACCGTGGAGGAAAGGGACAGGCAGCAAGACAGCCTCAGAAGCAGGAACAGCAGCCATCTTATCAGGCTCAGCCCTTCCGTCAGCCTACATTCCAGCAGCCGCAGTTTAAGAGCACTGTGCAGCAGAAAGACATTCAGATACCTGATTTTCTGAAAAACAGAAGATAGGATATTATAATAAATATAAGGAGCTGTTGTATTAGCTATACTGCAGCTCCTTTTCCTATTGCCAAATAAAATTTTGAGGGGGAAATATGGAACAGAAATTTACCCATTTTGATGAAAACGGAAATGCCAGAATGGTAGATGTGTCTGAAAAGGAGATTACCAGCCGGACCGCTCTGGCCAAGGGCAGTATCCTGGTCAGCAGAGAGATCATGGAGGCTGTTTCAGGAAAAAGAGTAGAGAAGGGGGACGTGCTGGCGGTTGCTCAGGTCGCAGGGATCATGGCAGTAAAGCAGACGGCATTTTTGATCCCCATGTGCCATACGCTTATTCTGGATAAATGCCAGGTAGAGTTTGAGGTCCTTCCGGATGAAAATAAGATTACTGCATACTGCAGGGTAAAATGCCAGGGTAAGACAGGAGTGGAGATGGAGGCTCTTACAGGGGTTGCCGGGGCTCTTCTCACGATATACGATATGTGCAAAGCGATAGATAAGCGGATGGAGATCGGAGAAATCCACCTAATAGAAAAGACCGGCGGAAAAAGCGGAGATTTTAAATTTTGAAAGGAGAAAAAATGAGACGGGCAGCAGTTTTGACTTCCAGTGACAAAGGTTATACAGGAGAAAGAGAAGATATCAGCGGAAAGGTTATCTGTGAAATCCTGGAGCGGGAAGGCTATCAAATTGTATATCAGAAGATCCTTCCGGATGACCGGTCGCTTCTTGGAGCGGAGATGGCAAGGATCGCAGATGAGGACCTTGCAGATTTACTTTTGACTACAGGGGGAACAGGATTTTCTAAAAGGGATGTGACCCCGGAAGCTACTGAAGATGTATGTGAGAGAATGGTGCCGGGAATCCCGGAGGCCATGCGGGCCTGCAGTATGCAGGTGACAAAAAGAGGTATGCTCAGCAGACAGGCGGCAGGTATCCGTAAGGGAACCTTGATCATAAACCTGCCTGGCAGCCCGAAGGCTGTAAGAGAATGCCTGGAATATATCATAGAACCTTTAGGGCATGGAATCGATATTCTGAGAGGGGACGCCTCAAACTGCGGAGGCTGAGAAGAAAGGGAAAATTATGAAAACAGTAAAGGTAAAAACAGCAGAGATCGGAAAGGGAATTCCTAAAATCTGTATTCCGATCACAGGGACAACCAAGGAAGAGATACTCCTGGATGTAGAAGAAGCTTTAAAACAGAAGCCGGATCTGGCGGAGTGGAGAGTAGATTGTTACAAGGAGGGAGAGAATGGTGAAAAAGTCCTGGAAATGTTGAAGACAATAACCGACAAACTGGGACAAATTCCCCTTCTTTTCACCTTCCGTACAGCAAAAGAAGGAGGGAGCCGGCAGATTCCTTTTGAGGATTATGTAAAGCTTCTGGATCAGGCTGCGGCTACGGGACTTATAGATCTGGCAGATGTAGAGATATTTTTCCAAAAGTCTTCAGCCCCAAATCTGGTAAAACAGCTTCAGGATCAGGGCGTGAAGGTGGTTGTCTCTAATCATCATTTTGAGGGGACTCCCTGTAAAGCAGAACTTATGGAAACCCTGGATATTATGTGGAAAAGCGGGGCCGATATTCTGAAAATAGCGGTTATGCCAAAAAGTTTTCAGGATCTTTTGTGCTTGTTGGAGGTAACAAAAGAAGGAGCAGAAAAATATGACCGGCCCTTGATCACGATGTCTATGGGAAAGACCGGCTTTCTGAGCCGGATCTGCGGAGAGATCACTGGTTCTGCCGTCACTTTTGCGGCAGGGAGGAATGCCTCTGCGCCGGGACAAGGCAAAGCAGAGCCAATGCGGAACATATTAAAGGGTATCCATGAAATATTGAAAGATGATTAACATAAAACAGGTAACATAAAATAAAAAAACAGGAGCAGGCTGTCGAAAAGATTTTAGATTTATCCAAGCCGTTTTGACAAAATCAGCACCCCCTGACCACTATAATGGACATTGCTTATTCCAGATAAGTAAGAGAGTCATGTAGAGGTTTAGGGGGTGTTTTGTGTACTACGAATTTTACATAGATGTGTTTTTCGTAGTAAATCTTTTCATGGATTTCCTGGTGCTCTGCCTGACAAATCGGGTTCTTCAGGGGACTGCCAGACCCTGCAGATCTTTTTTGGGAGCGTTGGCAGGTGCCTTTGGAATCTCCCTGTTTTTCTGGTTTTCAAAAGAAATCAATACGGTGAGCATACTCATTTTTTCAGCTGGGATCTCTTATGTGATGGTGCGGCTGGGCTGCGGTTTCCGCAGAGGGAAGGAACTGCTTTCAGGCCTCTGCGCCTGCTATGGCATGTCTTTTTTGCTGGGAGGGATTTTACATGTGCTGCCTCCCGGGACAGGAAAAGGAATCCTGATTTTTTTTACAATCACATTTACCGCTTATTGGATTTTAAACACAGGCATAAGACTCTTTAAATACTTAAAAGGAAAAGCTGTTCCCAGATGCCAGGTGATCCTGGAGACAGGGGGACAGAAAGTGGAATTAAAAGGACTGTTAGATACCGGAAACTGTCTGAGAGATATGGATACAGGAAAGCCTGTATGTGTTATGGAAAAGAACAGATTTTCCGGTATGCTGGAGAAAAAACAGCAGGAGGCGCTGGAAAAATTTTGCAGGATGGAAGATGCCGGAGAGGAAGAGATAAGAGGCATGAATCCCAGATATCTTCCCTACACTGCGTTAGGCTGTGAAAGAGGGATCCTTCCTGTGATCACAGCAGACAGGCTGGAACTCTTTGTTGAAGGGAGGAAAATCTCTGTACCTCAGCCGGCAATAGGACTTTCCAGTACTCCTCTGTCCCCATACAAAAATTTTGAAATGATTATCAGTCCAAAAATTCTGGAGAGTTGATCAAGGAGGAGTTTTGTGAAGATGGATGTTTGTATGAAAAAAGGATTTCAATTTTCGAAATTTACAGGGATATTATTGCCTGCAGGAAACGAACTGCACTATATCGGAGGAGCAGAAGTGCTTCCGGCACCTCTTTCTCCCGAGGAGGAAAAGGCCCAGATCGAGAAGCTTCAGGAGGGAGAGGACCAGGAGGCCAGGTCTTCTCTTATAGAGCATAATCTTCGGCTTGTGGTGTATATCGCGAAGAAATTTGACAATACCGGAGTGGGAGTGGAAGATCTGATCTCCATAGGCACGATCGGTCTGATCAAGGCCATCAATACTTTTAACCCGGTTAAAAAAATCAAGCTTGCGACCTACGCTTCCCGGTGCATTGAAAACGAAATCCTCATGTATCTGCGGAGGAACAGTAAGACAAAACTGGAAGTATCCATTGATGAACCGCTGAACGTAGACTGGGATGGAAATGAACTGCTGCTGTCAGACATATTGGGGACAGATGAGGATGTGATCTATAAAGATATAGAAAATGAGGTGGAGAGGAATCTCCTGGGAAAAGCCATCGGAAAGCTGACAAAAAGGGAACAGACCATTGTACGGCTGCGGTTCGGGATCAACATGCCGGACGGCAGGGAAAAGACGCAGAAAGAGGTGGCAGACCTGCTGGGAATTTCCCAGTCCTATATCTCCCGGTTGGAAAAAAGAATCATGAAAAGGCTGAAAAAAGAAATTGTCAGATATGAGTAAAAACAGAATATAAAATATAAAGGCGCTGCCGCATTAGTCATATTCTCGATTTTGATGAATGCGGCAGCGCTTTTTTCAGATGAATCATTCACCTCGATACTTGACAAAATTAAGGATCAGATGTATGATAATGATATCAAAATGATATCAAATTAATCTGCTTTGCCAGATGAGACCCAGGATGGAGTCTCACAGAAAAAGGAGGGTATTGTATGGGAAATCAAAGTAAATATCAGGAAGAGAAAGAATTGAAGGCAATGTCCGGATATCTGATGCTGTTTGTGGGGATCTTAGGTTTGATCCTGGGAGGGGGACTGCTGCTCTATGGGATTATGAGACTTTCTGCCACAGGAGGAGGCGCAGGAGGCTGGCTGATCCTGGCAGGACTGGTACTGCTCCTGGCCTTTTTCATCTGGCTGTGCGGACTGAAGGTGATCAATCCCAATGAAGCCCTTGTGCTGGCTCTTTTCGGAAATTATTACGGAACACTGAAAAAAGACGGATTCTATTGGGTGAATCCTTTTGTATCACCTATTAATCCTACGGTGAAGGATATACCGGCCAATACGGGAAGAGCAAAAAAGGTATCCCTTAAGACCAGAACGCTGAATAATGAAAAACAAAAGGTAAACGATGCCATGGGCAATCCGGTGGAGATTGCCGCTGTTGTGATCTGGCGGGTGGTAGATCCCACAAAAGCTGTGTTAAATGTAGAGAATTTTAATGATTATCTGTCTATCCAGTGCGATTCTATCATCCGGAATACCACCAGGATCTATCCTTATGATGCTGCAGAAGGAGGGGATGAGAAGTCTCTGCGGGGCAGCAGCCAGGAAATCGCGGATATCATGCAGGCTGAACTTCAGGAAAAGGTAGAAAACGCTGGCATTGAAATCCTGGATGTCCGTATCACCCATCTGGCTTATGCACCGGAGATCGCTTCTGCCATGCTTCAGCGCCAGCAGGCGGCGGCAATTATAGATGCCCGGCAGAAGATCGTAGAAGGAGCAGTAGGAATGGTAGAGATGGCTCTTGACAAGCTGGGTGAAAATAATATCGTGGAGTTAGACGAGGAGAGAAAAGCAGCCATGGTCAGCAATCTACTGGTAGTACTATGTGGCAACAAGGATGCCCAGCCTATTGTAAACAGCGGAAGTCTGTATTAATGCAAGAAGAAAAAATCAGTCTAAGGTGGTGACACATTCTGGAACAGGAAAACAAAAGTAAAGGCAAGGAAAAAGCAAAGAAGCAGGTGCCTCTGCGGCTGTCGGTTTCTCTTTGGAATGAGATCGCCCAGTGGGCTGAAGATGATTTTCGTTCTATGAACGGACAGATAGAGTATCTGCTGACAGAATGTGTAAAATATAGGAAGAAACACAAGAAACCGGAAGAATAAAAGCGTGACAGGAGAAGGAAGATATGCTTATCACAACAACGGAAACAATACAGGGAAAGAAATATCAATAACAGAAGATTTTTTGGCATGAAAGGCGTATATGGATTATAAGAGAAAGCAATAGAAAAGACTGCATACAGAGAATCCGGTCCGGAAAATTCCGGCAGAAAGCTCTCTGTAGCAGTCTTTTTTGTCCTGCTGAAACACGCAGAAATTTCCGGATAAAGGAAGGAGGTGCGGGATTACATATTTTTCAAGATTTCTTTTTTGGTTTTCAGAAGAATTTGGGCCAGCTCTTCCAGGCGTTCATCAGTCATTCTGGGGGCCGGGGCAGAGATGGAAAAGGCGTATTTTGCCCTTCCACGGTAATCAGGAAGACCTACAGCAATGCACCGGACCCCCAGCTCATTTTCCTCGTCATCCAGAGCATAACCTTTTTCCCTTACCTCTTTAATTTTCGCCAAAAATTGGGTATAATCAATAATAGTATGAGGTGTTAGTTTTCGGATTGTGCTGTGTTCCCAGATGGATTGTATCTGCTGCTCGTCCATATCAGCGGCCATGGCCTTTCCTACTCCGGAACAGTAAAGCGGGATGCGGCTCCCTACCTTAGAGACCATTCGGACAGAATTCTGGTTGGATTCTTCTTTGTAGATATACACTGCTTCAATGCCGTCCAGCTGGACGAAATGGACCGTTTCTCCTGTTTCCTGAGATAAAGCCTTCAGGCTGGGGCGGACGGCATCCAGAATGTCTATATGTCCGAGAAGCTTATTGGAAAGCCCAAGAAGTTTCAGGGAAAGACTGTACTTTCCGGTTTCCACGTCCTGCTTCACGTATCCCATGTGAATCAGGGAACTGAGGAGGCGGTGAAGGGTGCTTTTATTTAAGCTCAGCTGGCGGCAGAGATCTGCCAGTGTAACGGGGCCGGTGTCTGCCAGTGTTTCCAGCACAAGGAAGAGCCGGTCTGCTACCTGGATGGGATTTTTATTTTCCATGATCAAACACTCCTGTTTGCAAAAATTTATCAGATGGGAGAGATTGTTGAAAATTACTCCGGCGCTATTGTAACACTTTCAGAAGATTGTGGCAACTGGAAAAAATCTCTTGACTTTTGATCTTATAGTAGTATAATGCAGATAAAGACATACCACATGATGAAACAGTATTTCATAATATGAAACGAAATAATGTATAAGGAGGAAGTATTATGAGCACAGCAGCAGAAAGATTTGCAGAGTTAGGTGTAGTACCGGTAGTGGTTCTGGAGGACGCAAAGGATGCGGCTCCTCTGGCAAAAGCTTTAGTAGAGGGAGGACTTCCCTGCGCAGAGGTAACTTTCCGTACAGATGCAGCAGAGGAATCTATTAAGATCATGGCTTCTGAGTATCCGGATATGTTTGTAGGAGCAGGTACAGTTCTTACCATTGATCAGGTAGACAGAGCTGTGGCAGCAGGAGCAAAATTCATCGTAAGCCCGGGATTCGATCCTGAGATCGTAGATTACTGCTTAAGCAAAGATATTCCTGTATTCCCGGGAGTTATCACACCTTCTGAGGTAGCCCAGGCGGTTAAGAGAGGATTAAAGGTTGTAAAATTCTTCCCGGCTGAGCAGTTTGGCGGCGTAGCTACCATCAAGGCTATGGCAGCTCCTTATGTAGGCCTGAAATTCATGCCTACCGGCGGTGTAAACGCAAAGAACCTGGAGAGCTATTTAAGCTGTGACAAGATCGTGGCCTGCGGCGGAAGCTGGATGGTAAAAGGCGATCTGGTAAAAGCAGGAAAATTTGACGAGATCAAAGCACTGACAGAAGAAGCTGTAAAACTTGCAGCTCAGATCAGAAATAAATAAGAGACATACAGAAATAGAGGAGAGACGATCATGGCAAAGAAAGTTGTTACTTTTGGTGAAATTATGTTAAGACTGGCTCCGGAAGGATATTACCGTTTTGTTCAGGCAGATACCTTTGGAGCAACCTACGGCGGCGGAGAAGCAAACGTTGCTGTTTCTCTGGCAAACTACGGTTTTGATGCAAAGTTTGTTACCAAGCTTCCAAAACATGAGATCGGACAGGCTGCTGTAAATTCTCTGAGAAAATACGGCGTGGATACGACAGACATTGTTCGCGGAGGAGACAGAGTAGGTATCTATTATCTGGAAAAAGGAGCCTCCCAGAGACCCTCCAAGGTTATCTACGACCGTGCAGGTTCTTCCATTGCTACTGCTTCCTCATCTGATTTCGATTGGAAGAAAATTTTTGAAGGCGTAGAATGGTTCCATTTCACAGGTATTACACCAGCCCTTAACGATGAAGTGGCAAAGATCTGTCTGGAAGCCTGCAAGGCTGCAAAAGAAGCAGGCGCTACGATTTCCTGCGACTTAAACTACAGAAACAAACTGTGGTCCAAAGAAAAAGCCGGAGAAGTTATGGGCGAGCTGTGCAAATATGTGGATGTATGTATCGCTAACGAAGAAGATGCAGCAGACGTATTCGGAATCAAGGCTGCAGATACAGATGTAACCCAGGGCGAAGTAAACCGTGAAGGTTACAAAGACGTAGCAAAACAGCTGGCTGACCGTTTCGGATTCCAGAAAGTGGCGATCACACTGAGAGAGTCTCTGTCTGCAAATGACAACAACTGGTCTGCTATGCTTTATGACGGAAATGACTATTATTTCAGCAAAAAATACAAAATGCACATTGTAGACCGTGTAGGCGGCGGCGATTCCTTCGGCGGCGGACTGATCTGCGCATGCTTAAACGGATATGATCCTCAGGCTACGATTGAATTTGCAGTAGCTGCTTCCTGCCTGAAACATTCCATCGAAGGTGACTTTAACATGGTTTCCATGGACGAAGTGCTGAAGCTGGCAGGCGGAGACGGTTCCGGCCGTGTGCAGAGATAATTAAATATCGCTAAATGAGAACCCTTATGCCATTGGGGAACATTTAATAGAAAGGGTGCCCTGGGAAACATTTATATAATCTTTCATGCTGTTTCTCAGGGCGCCTTTTTATAAAAATATTATGGAGGTGTTGCAGAATGATAAAAAAGGATTTTGATCTGCTGTCACTGGGGGAAATATTGCTGCGGCTTTCACCGCCGAACAATGAAAGGATCGTAAGAGGAGAGATTTTCCAGAAACAGGTAGGAGGAGCAGAGCTGAATGTGGTTTCCGGAGTCTCCCTCCTGGGCCTGCGTACCGGTGTAATCTCCAAACTTCCGGACAATGCTTTGGGAACCTATGCAAAGAACCGTGTCCGTTTCTGCGGAGTCAGTGATGATTATCTGGTTTATGATCAGGATCCGGATGCCCGCCTGGGAATTTATTACTATGAAGATGGAGCTTATCCAAGAAAGCCAAGTGTGGTATATGACCGGAGACATGCATCTTTCTGTAAAATTTCTCTGGATGAGCTGCCGGAGTCCATGTTTTCTTCCACAAAGTGCTTCCACACCAGCGGTATTACCCTGGCTCTTTCAGAGAATACCAGAAAAGTGGGCATTGAGATGATGAAGCGTTTTAAAGAAAATGGCGCCCTGATTTCTTTTGATGTAAACTTCCGCGGCAATCTATGGACAGGTCCTGAAGCAAAGGAATGTATTGAAAGTATCCTTCCTTATGTGGATATTTTCTTCTGCTCGGAGGAGACAGCAAAACTGACCTTCTTAAAAGAAGGAGACGTATATCAGATCATGCGGAGTTTTGCAAAGGAGTACCCCCTTTCTATTGTGGCTTCTACCCAGAGAATCGTCCACAGTCCCAAGGTACATACTTTCGGCTCTGTGATCTATAATGCGAAAGAAGACAACTTTTATCAGGAGGAGCCTTACCGGAACATTGAGGTAGTGGATCGTATCGGAAGCGGTGACGCCTATATTTCCGGAGCACTTTATGGACTGCTGGCCCATGATTTCGACTGTCAGAAAGCTCTGGAGTATGGCAATGCTACCAGTGCGGTAAAGAATACCATTCCGGGAGATCTGCCTTCCTGCGGTCTGGAAGAAATCGACCGGATCATCAAAAACCATAAGAATACCGGTATCCAACTGGAGATGGACAGATAAGCGTAACCGGACAGCCCCTGTGTTCATAATCTATATTAACAGGTTATGGCACAGGGGATTTTTTATGCGTGTCTGTGAACTTAGGCAAAAAGAAGTGATCAATATCTGTTCCTGCAGGACCCTGGGCTGTCCGCTGGATGTGGAGTTTGACTGTAAGACCGGCTGCATCCAGGCCCTGATCGTGCCGCTGCCCGGAAAGATGTGCGGTTTTTTCGGCCCCACCAGCGAATATGTGATCCCATATTCCTGCATCCGGCAGATCGGAGAGGATATTATCCTGGTGGAGATTAAGGAAGAAAAGTTCCTGAAAAAGGAATAAGAACAACTTGTTAAGAGGACCGTACAAGTTGTAGAATGGTTACCAAAGGAGCAGGTTATGACACAGGAAAGTGGAAAAACAAAGTACTATGTGCTGATGGAAGAGCTGAAAGATGCCATCCTCAGCGGAAAGATCAAGGCTGGTGAGAAGCTGCCCTCAGAAAACCAGTTATCTGAGAAGTATCATATCAGCAGACATACGGTGAGAAAGGCCCTTTCTATCCTGAGCCAGGAAGGATATATTGTGGCAGAGCACGGAAGGGGAACCTTCTGTTCCCAGAGGATGGGACATCTGAAACAGTCTAAGAATATTGCGGTGATTACCACCTATATTTCAGACTATATTTTCCCCAGACTGATCCAGGGAATGGACCGGGTGCTCACAGATAACGGCTACAGCATTATCTTAAAGAATACGGCTAACAGCAGGACCAAGGAGGCAAAGGTTCTGGAAGACATCCTGACCAAGGATATTGACGGCTTGATCATTGAGCCGGCAAAAAGTCAGATCCTATGCAGACATATGAACTTATACGGGCTGCTGGACAAGTATCAGATTCCCTATGTGTTTATCCAGGGAGTCTATTCCCAGATGAAGGAAAAACCCCATATCCTTATGGATGATTGCCAGGGAGGTTATCTGGTGACAAAGTATCTTCTGAATATGGGACACCAAAATTTGCTGGGAATTTTTAAGGCAGATGACTTCCAGGGACAGGAACGGCATAAAGGATATGTAAAAGCTCTTCAGGAAGCGGGATACAGCTATGACCCGGACCGGGTGATCTGGTTCCACACAGAAGACCGAAAGACCAAGCCGGGTCTGATGACCAGGCTGCTTCTGGAGCAGGGGCTTCCTGTGGACGGGATTGTGTGTTACAACGACCAGATAGCCGTAAGTGTGGTGCATGTTCTGCGGGAAATGGGGAAAAATGTGCCGGAGGATATTTCAATCACAGGTTACGACAACTCTGTAATGGCTGGAGGGGACGTTTCTCTTACCACCATTGTCCATCCTCAGGAAAAGCTGGGTGAGATGGCGGCAGAACTGCTGCTGGAAAAGATACGGGAAGTTCCGGAAGAAAAAAGCCAGATTCCCAGGCTGATCCAGCCGGAGCTGATCGTAAGGAATTCTGTAAAGGACAGAAGGAAAAAGGAGGAAAATTAAAAATGTTAGAAGAATTAAAAAAAGCAGTCTATGAGGCAAATATGCTTTTGCCAAAGTACAACCTGGTAACCTTTACCTGGGGCAATGTAAGCCAGATCGACAGGGAGACAGGCTATTTCGCCATTAAGCCCAGCGGAGTGGATTATGACAAGCTGACTCCTGAAGATATGGTGATCATGGATCTGGAGGGCAACAAAATCGAGGGCAGATACAACCCGTCTTCTGACACTCCTACCCATATTGAACTGTATAAGGCTTTTCCAAAAATCGGCGGTGTTGTACACACCCACTCTCCATGGGCCACAAGCTGGGCTCAGGCAGGAAGAGGCATTCCCTGCTACGGAACTACCCATGCAGACTATATGTACGGAGAAATTCCCTGTGTGAGATGTCTCACAAAGGAAGAGATTGATACTGCCTATGAGAAGAATACCGGTGTTCTGATTGCAGATTATTTCAAGGACAAGGACTATGAGGCAGTTCCAGCAGTACTCTGTAAGAATCACGGTCCTTTTACGTGGGGAAAAGACGGCCATGAGGCAGTCCACAATGCAGTGGTGCTGGAAGAAGTGGCTAAGATGGCTGCAAGATGCGAGATGATCAACCCGAGAGTACAGCCGGCGCCCCAGGAGCTTCAGGATAAACATTACTACAGAAAACACGGGGCCAATGCTTATTACGGACAGAAATAAAAAATAAGAAAATAGAACTGCGCACCTGGAATATGTCTGAGTTTTTTGACAGATCAGATATTTTCCAGGTGTTTTTTATACAGAGGGAGACCTTAGATCCAGTTGGAAAGGAAAAGTACGGTTAAAATATTAAAAATCCAATTTTAACCGTACTTTTGTGTAAAAAGAACAGACGGGTTTCTTAACGGTAATTTTCCGGGGGTTTTCGGACACTCCTTATAATGAAAAAGATCATGGAACCGAAAAGGAAGACCAGAAACAGGACTGTATGCAGAGTACTCAGATTTTTTTCCTGGACACTGTGGCATGTAATGACGGCAAATTCTGCTGTCATGAGAAATTTCATAAGGATCAGCATTGTTTTTACGTTTTGGTAGACCCACTTTTGATTTTTCTGGGTAGTTTTGACAGGCACGTTCCAGACAGAGGGAAATCTTTCCAGTATAGTCAGAGGCAGATAGAGGACCAGACTGACTATCGGTATGATCCAGATCGTACCTTTTGGCCCCCAGCCGTCTGGCTGGCCGCTGAATCCCCAGTGGGTAATGATGGTATCCGGAATCTGATTCCATTTCAGTAAAGGATAGAGGAAAGCCAAGACCAGCGCAAGAATAGAAAAAAGATTCAGAGCCTTCTGGAAGCCGGTATTAGGATATCTGGGGATCCTGGGATTTTCATAAAATTCTTTTTCTGCCATAAGCCCGCCTCCTGAATAATTTCTTTCTTATAAGGAAATTGTAGCACGTTTCCTTCATGGAAGGAATGTTTTTGCATGAGGAACAGAGATTTGAACATAAGTTACAAAGCTTTTTTGAGTCAAATCCTATAAATCTGCATATCCTAATCATAAAGCAAAAAGTTCATGCGTTTTGTTCCAGAGTATGATATCATGGTGTAAGCTAAGGAAACAGAAAAGACAGTCAAAGACCCTTGCGGCAGTCGCCAAATGGCCATGCAAGCATGCCCGCTTGGCTCGTTGCTCGCAGGAATAAAGGAGACGAATATGGAACTTTTTATCGGAATTATGATTCCTTTTCTTGGGACCTGCCTGGGCTCTGCCAGTGTATTCTTTATGAAGAATGAACTGAAGCCTCTTGTCCAGAAAGGTCTTCTGGGATTTGCTTCCGGGGTGATGGTAGCGGCCTCTGTGTGGTCTCTGCTGATCCCGGCTATGGATATGTCAGGCTCTATGGGAAAATTTGCCTTCGTTCCGGCGGCGGCAGGTTTTCTTTTGGGGATTTTTTTTCTTCTGGCTATGGACCGTCTGGTGCCCCATTTACATCTGGGCGAGACGAAACCGGAAGGACGAAAGAGCAACCTGAAAAAGACCACCATGCTGGTGCTGGCGGTGACCCTTCATAACTTCCCTGAGGGAATGGCAGTGGGAGTGGTGTTTGCGGGAATGATGGCGGACAGCGCCCAGATTACCCTGGCAGGAGCCATGGCTTTGTCTGTGGGAATCGCCATACAGAATTTCCCGGAAGGAGCCATTATTTCTCTGCCCCTGAAAAGTGAACAGAGGGTGGGAAAAGGAAGGGCCTTTCTCTACGGGGCGCTTTCCGGAGCGGTAGAGCCCCTGGGAGCTTTGCTTACCATACTTTTATTTAGTTTTATAGAGCCCCTTCTTCCTTATCTTCTGGCCTTTGCCGCAGGGGCCATGATCTATGTGGTGGTGGAAGAACTGATCCCGGAGACCAGCGAAGGGGAACACAGCAATATAGGGACTATCGGATTTGCCGCAGGATTTGTGCTGATGATGATCCTGGATGTTGCTCTGGGATAAATTTCATAACCTGGTAAATGCCACTATTTAAAAAGAGGGAAAAGCGCTTGCTTTTCTCTTTTTTGTATGCTATACTAATTTCGTCAAGAATAATACCCCCCTGGGGTGTAGGGAGATGTTGGGATGAAAGCAGATAAAACTAAGATTAACCGGCTGCTGAAGACAGCCAGAGGACAGATAGACGGCATTTTGAAAATGGTGGAGGAGGACCGGTACTGTATGGATATTTCCCAGCAGCTGATGGCCACAGAAGCCATTTTAAACAAGGCCAATAAGGAAATCCTTACGGCTCATCTGAAAAGCTGTGTAACAGGGGCTAAGACAGATGAGGAGCGGGAGGAAAAAGTAGACGAGCTGGTAGCCATGCTTGGAAAGATATTATAGGAGGGCAATGCTATGAAGGAAAAGTTTGACGTGACAGGAATGACCTGTTCTGCCTGCTCCTCCAGAGTGGAAAAATGTGTCAGTAAGCTGGAAGGGGTGAAGGAGGTCAGCGTGAATCTTCTGACCAACAGCATGCAGGTAGAATTTAACGATGCAGTGATCCAGGAACAGGGGATCATAGATGCGGTGGTCCATGCGGGATACGGGGCAAGCGTCCAGGGAAAAAAAGAAACTTTCTCCGGGAAGCAAAAAACCCGGAAAGAAGGAACTGATCCGGTAAAGGAACACTTGGAATATATGAAGAAACGGACCATCTGGTCTTTTATTTTTCTGATCCCTCTGATGTATGTCTCCATGGGGCATATGATCGGACTGCCTCTTCCCGGATTTCTCCACGGTACAGTAAATGCAGTGGGATTTGCCATGACCCAGTTTCTGCTGTGTATCCCGGTGATCTATATTAACAGGGCTTACTATACAAAAGGTTTCAGCACCTTATTCCATGGAGCGCCCAATATGGATACCCTGATCGCTGTAGGTTCCACAGCTTCCCTGGTATATGGCATTTTCGCCATTTACCGTATGGGGCATGGACTGGGGGTACAGGATCTGGAACTGGTAAACCGGTATCTTCATGATCTGTATTTTGAATCGGCGGTGATGATCCTGGCTCTGATCAACATCGGAAAATATCTGGAGGCCCGGTCCAAGGGAAAGACCAGCGAAGCCATCAATAAATTGATGGATCTGGCGCCAAAGACAGCTTTTGTAGAGCGTGACGGAGGTGTGGTGGAGATCCCTGCGGAAGAGATCCAGATTGGCGATATCCTCCAGGTAAAGCCGGGAAGCAGTGTTCCTGCCGACGGCGTGGTGCTGGAGGGAACTACCAGCATCGACGAGGCGGCTATTACAGGAGAGAGCATTCCCGTCCAGAAAATGCCGGGGGACCAGGTGATCGCTGCTACTATGAATAAGACCGGTTTCTTCCGCATGAAAGCTTCCAAGGTGGGAGATGACACTACTTTTTCCCAGATCATACATCTGGTGGAGGACGCCAGCGCCAGCAAGGCGCCTATTGCAAAGATCGCAGATAAGATCGCAGGAGTTTTCGTACCCATTGTAATGACCATTGCATTGATCACTGCTGTAGTATGGATCCTGTCAGGTGCGGATTTTGAATTTGCCCTGTCCTGTGCCATCTCTGTTCTGGTTATTTCCTGCCCCTGCGCTCTGGGACTGGCAACTCCGGTGGCTATTATGGTAGGAACAGGAAAAGGCGCGGAAAATGGTATCCTGATCAAGTCAGGAGAGGCTTTGGAAGTTACTCACAATATCCAGAGTGTAGTGCTGGATAAGACAGGGACCATTACTCAGGGAAAACCGGTGGTCACAGATATCTATGGAGTGAAGACAGACAGTACAGAATTGCTGAAGATCGCCGCTGCTATGGAGAAGAAAAGTGAACATCCTTTAGCAGAGGCAGTTCTTGCAAAAGCAGCAGAAGAAGATATCTCTCTTCCGGAAGCTTCAGAATTTTCCGCAGTGGCCGGTATGGGTATAGAAGCGGTCATTGAGGGAAAGAAATATTATGCAGGAAATCTCAGACTGATGAAGGAAAAGAATATCAGCTGCGCCGGCATAGAAGATTATCTGGAAACCCTGACAGGAGAGGGGAAAACCCCCTTGCTTTTCGCTGCTGAAAAGGAGCTTCTGGGCGTGATCGGAGCGGCAGACGTGGTGAAACCTACCAGCGCACAGGCTATCCGAGAGTTGAAAAAAATGGGGATTCAGGTTATCATGCTTACAGGAGATAATGAACGGACTGCAAAAGCAATTCAGCGGCAGCTGGATATTGATACTGTCATTGCCGAGGTCCTTCCCCAGGATAAGGAAAGAGAAGTGGCGAAGCTACAGGAAAGCGGCCGGAAAGTGGCTATGGTGGGAGACGGGATCAACGACGCCCCGGCTCTGGCCAGAGCAGATGTAGGTATCGCCATTGGGGCAGGCACAGATGTGGCAATTGAAAGCGCAGATATCGTTCTGATGAAGAATGATCTCCTGGATGTGGTGACCGCTGTCGGGCTGAGCAAGGCGGTGATCCGGAATATCAAGGAGAATCTATTCTGGGCATTTTTCTACAATGTCTGCGGGATCCCTCTGGCAGCCGGAGTCTTCTATACAGCTTTCGGGCTGAAACTGAGTCCTATGTTCGGGGCAGCGGCTATGAGCCTCAGCAGCCTTTTCGTAGTATCCAACGCCCTCAGACTGAGATTTTTCCACGTATTGAAAAAGCCTCAGCAGGAAGAAAATATCCGGTCTGCAGAAGTAAATACAGAACAGACAGTAAATACTGCCGCAAAAGCGGCTGATAATAAGGAGGAAATGAATATGTATACAATGAAGATCGAAGGTATGATGTGCCCTCACTGCCAGGCAGCAGTGACAAAAGCCTTAAATGGTATTGAAGGTGTAAAGGCGGAAGTAAATCTGGAAAAAAAGGAAGCCTATGTTGAGGCTCCGGATTCTGTAAGCAAAGAAGACCTGACAAAAGCTGTGGTGGATGCCGGATACGAAGTCGTATCTGTAGAGTAGGAGACAGACTATGATACGGGTTGGAATGGGATATGACGTCCATAAACTGACAGAGGGAAGAGACCTGATCCTGGGGGGAGTGAATATCCCCTGGGATAAGGGACTGCTGGGGCACTCTGATGCAGATGTGGTAGTCCATGCTATTATGGATGCCCTGCTGGGAGCAGCGGCTCTTCGGGATATCGGAAGACATTTTCCGGATACAGATCCAAAGTATAAGGGTATTTCCAGTATCCTTCTTCTTCAGCATGTGGGAAAACTTCTGGAAGAAAATATGTATGTAATTAATAACATTGACGCAACTATCATTGCTCAGAAGCCGAAACTGCTCCCCTATATAGACACGATGATCCAAAATGTGGCCCAGGCTCTTCACCTGGAGGAAAATCAGGTGAATATTAAGGCCACTACAGAGGAAGGACTGGGATTTACCGGCAGTATGGAGGGGATCTCCGCCCATGCGGTGTGCGCCCTTACCAGTGTCCGGGATCTGATGGGAGATGACAGGAGCGCTTCTTCCTGCCAGGGCTGCTGCAGGCAGCAGACAGCGGAAGATTAAAAAGCATTTTAAGACACTTTTTGACAGCTCTGATTTACAGGGATAAAGGAAATGAAACCGAAAAACAAAAAGGTTTCAAAAAAACATTATAATAATCAGGAATAGCAGATATGATTAAAAAATATGCAGGAATAGAAAAATAATCTTGCAAAATATCTATAAAGGCTTTATAATACAACACAGAGTAAAAAATGTGAATCAACAGGAGGAAAGCCATGTCATACGTAGATGAAGTAATTGAGTTAGTTGAGAAAAAAAATCCAGGGGAACCTGAATTCCATCAGGCAGTAAGAGAAGTACTGGAATCCTTGAAACCGGTAGTTGAAGCAAACGAGGAAAAATACCGGAAAGCCGCTCTTTTGGAGCGCTTGGTAGAGCCTGAAAGAGTGATCATGTTCCGCGTTCCCTGGGTTGACGACAACGGAAATGTACAGGTAAATAAAGGCTATCGTGTACAGTTCAACAGCGCTATCGGACCATACAAGGGCGGACTGAGATTCCATCCTTCTGTATATCTTGGAATTATTAAATTCCTTGGATTTGAACAGATCTTTAAAAACTCTTTGACAGGTCTGCCAATCGGCGGCGGCAAAGGAGGATCTGATTTTGATCCTAAGGGAAAATCAGATAGAGAAGTAATGGCATTCTGCCAGAGCTTTATGACAGAATTGTACCGTCATATCGGACCTGACACTGACGTACCTGCAGGAGATATCGGTGTAGGCGGAAGAGAGATCGGCTATCTGTTTGGACAGTATAAGAGGATCCGTGATGCTTATGAAGGCGTTCTTACAGGAAAAGGCCTTACATTTGGCGGATCTCTGGTAAGAACACAGGCTACAGGATATGGCCTGCTGTACCTTACAGAAGAAATGCTGAAAATCAACGGCAAAGATATGGCAGGAAAGACTGTAGCAGTATCCGGTGCAGGAAACGTTGCCATCTACGCTATCGAGAAAGCCTATCAGTTAGGCGCCAAACCGGTTACCTGCTCTGATTCCACAGGCTGGGTTTACGATCCGGAAGGAATTGATCTGGAAGCACTTAAAGAGATCAAAGAAGTAAAACGTGCCCGTCTTACAGAGTACAAGAACTACAGGCCAAACGCTGAATACCATGAAGGAAAAGGCGTATGGAGCGTAAAATGTGATGTGGCTCTTCCTTGTGCTACACAGAACGAGCTGGGCATCGAAGATGCAAAACAGCTGGTTGCCAACGGCTGCTTCGCAGTAGCAGAAGGTGCCAACATGCCTACAACTCTGGAAGCTACTAAATATTTACAGGAAAATGGCATTCTCTTTGCACCTGGCAAAGCTGCAAACGCAGGAGGCGTAGCTACTTCCGCTCTGGAAATGTCTCAGAACAGCGAGCGTTTGAGCTGGAGCTTTGAAGAAGTTGATGAGAAGCTGAAAGGCATTATGGTAAATATTTGCCATAACATGGCTGACGCAGCTAAGAAATACGGACATGAAGGCAACTATGTAGTAGGAGCCAATGCAGCCGGATTTGAGAAAGTTGCAGAGGCAATGCTTGCCCAGGGTATTGTTTAATATTTTCAGACCTTCGCATTTAATGATAAAATATAAAAGGGAAGTCTTTTTTGGAAAGACTTCCTTTTTATGTTGACAAAACCCTGTTTTATGAATAAACTAATAGAAGATATGGAAAGGCTTGGAACGAAAAGAGTACCGGACAGATTTATCCAGAGAGAAAGGGCCGCCGGCTGAAAGCCCTTTTATAGAAAAACCCGGGAAAGTGCATTCGGGAGCCGGTCCGGTGACTGCTTCAGCAAAGACACAGCCGGACACGCAGACCAGCGTTACAGGGTGATAAGCGGAAGACCTTTGTCTTCAAATAGAGTGGAACCGCGGAAATATCCGTCTCTATGTCCTTTGGGATATAGAGATTTTTTTGTGATAAGAAAATTCAGATGAAGCTTTGATACAAAATAATTGTCAGGATTGAGGTGAGTAAATGGGCTTTATCGGACATATAAAAGAAGAGTTTCAGGTGATCCAGGAAAGGGATCCTGCCATAAAGTCCCCTCTTGAGGTACTGCTATATCCTAGTTTCCGGGTGATGATCCAGTACAGGAGGGCGCATAAGCTGTATGAAAAAGGCCATTATTTCCTGGCCAGATGGATTTCTCAGAGAGCAGCCAGAAAAACAGGTATTGAAATCCATCCCGGGGCAAAAATAGGAAAAGGGCTGTTTATCGATCATGGAGCCGGAGTGATCATAGGGGAGACCGCTATTATCGGCGATAATGTAACCCTATACCAGGGAGTGACTCTGGGAGGAACGGGAAAAGAAACCGGGAAACGTCATCCTACTTTGAAAGATAATGTTATGGTCAGCGCAGGTGCAAAGATCCTGGGATCCTTTACCATTGGGGAAAATTCCAAGATCGGCGCAGGCAGCGTGGTGCTGGAGGAAGTCCCTCCAAACTGCACGGTGGTGGGAGTTCCTGGAAGAGTGGTAAGAAGAGAGAACAAGAAAGTGCCCAGAGTGGATATGGATCAGGTGCATCTGCCGAATCCTACGCTGGATGATATCCATATCCTCCAGAGGGAAAATGAGCAGCTTCGTTCGGCACTTCAGAAAATGAGTTATGAACTCCAGGATATGAGAGAAAAAGAAGAAACGTGCCGCAGAGCCAGAGAAAAGGCTGAACAGGAGCACAGAGCAGAATTGGATAATGCAAGGAGAAAAGGAGAAAATTCATGAAGATCTACAATACCCTGACAAAAAGAAAGGAAGAGTTTATTCCTCTGGAAGAGGGAAAGGTGAAAATGTATGTATGCGGGCCTACGGTCTATAACTTTATCCATATCGGAAATGCCAGACCGATGATCGTTTTTGATACTGTGCGCAGATATATGGAGTACAAAGGTTATGAGGTTAACTATGTATCGAACTTCACAGATGTAGATGATAAGATCATTGCCAAGGCTATTGAAGAAGGGGTCAGCGCTGAAGAAATTTCCACCCGCTATATCAAAGAATGCAAAAAGGATATGGCGGATATGAATGTAAAACCGGCTACCACCCATCCTCTGGCTACCCAGGAAATCGACGGCATGATCGAGATGATCCAGACTTTGATCGACAAAGGCTTTGCCTATGAGGTCAACGGCACTGTCTATTTCCGGGTAAAGAATTTTAAAGAATACGGGAAGCTTTCCCATAAGAATCTGGAAGACCTCCAATCCGGATTCCGCTCTCTTCAGGTTTCCGGAGAAGATCAGAAGGAAGATCCCCTGGACTTTGTTTTATGGAAGCCTAAAAAAGAAGGAGAGCCTTACTGGGTATCTCCCTGGGGGGAAGGACGTCCCGGTTGGCATATAGAGTGCTCTGTAATGTCCAAAAAATATCTGGGAGAAGAGATTGATATCCATGCAGGAGGAGAAGACCTGATCTTCCCTCATCATGAAAATGAGATCGCCCAGTCTGAGTGCTGCAATGGCAAGACTTTTGCCAGATACTGGATGCACAATGCCTTCCTGAATATTGACAACCGGAAGATGTCCAAATCTCTTGGGAATTTCTTCACTGTCCGGGAGATCGGGGAGAAGTACGACCTTCAGGTCCTGCGGTTCTTTATGCTGAACGCACACTACAGAAGCCCGCTGAATTTCAGCGCAGAATTGATGGAATCTTCTAAAAACGCACTGGACAGGATTATCACCTGTGCAGACCAGTTAAAACGTCTGACAAAATCCGCTCAGTGTGGGGATATGACCGAAGAGGAGATAAAACTGACTGAAGAAGTTCAGAGGTATGTGAAAAAATATGAAGAAGCTATGGAAGATGATTTTAATACAGCAGATGCCATTGCAGCTATCTTTGAACTGGTGAAATTTGCCAATACCCATGGGAATGGAGACAGCAGCAAGGCTTTTGTCCAGTATCTCTTTGATACCATCGTGAAATTAAGCGATGTTCTGGGACTTCTGGTGGATAAAGAAGAGGAAATGCTGGATGAAGATGTGGAAAAACTCATTGCTGAACGCCAGGCGGCCAGAAAAGAGAAAAATTTCAAACGGGCAGATGAGATCAGAGATCAGCTGGCGGCTATGGGAATCATTCTGAAAGATACGAGAGAAGGCGTGCAATGGAAAAGAGCTTAGAATATTTCAGGGAGCTTTTCGGGCTGGAGGCACCGGATATCCGGACTTACTCGCCTCTGACCCTGGCCTATATCGGAGACGCAGTTTATGAACTGGTGATCCGTACTCTTTTAGTGGAAAAGGGAAATACCCAGGTAAACAAACTGAACCAGAGAGCCAACAGGCTGGTGAAGGCTTCTGCCCAGTCGGAAATGATCGAAAAAATGAAGCCCTGTCTGACAGAACAAGAGATAGGGATCTTCCGCAGGGGGAGAAACGCTAAATCCTATACCATGGCCAAAAACGCCACCATGTCCGACTACCGGAGGGCCACAGGCTTTGAGGCTCTTATGGGATATCTGTATCTTACGGAACAGTGGGGGCGGATACTGGAGCTGGTAAAGCTTGGACTTCAGGAAGGAGAAAAGGATGGAGAACAGATACCAGGAAAGTAATATTGAAGGACGAAATGCAGTACTGGAGGCTTTTCGCTCAGGCAGGACAGTGGATAAGCTTTTTGTCCTGGAACATTGTGAGGACGGCCCTGTAAGGACCATCCTCCGGGAGGCCAAAAAGCAGAATACCATCGTAAAATTTGTAAAGAAAGAACGTCTGGACCAGATGTCCCAGACAGGAACCCACCAGGGAGTCATCGCTCAGACAGCGGCCTATGCCTACGCTGAGGTGGAAGATATCCTGGAAGCAGCTAAAAAGAAAGGGGAAGATCCATTTATTTTTGTTTTGGACAATATTGAGGATCCCCATAATCTGGGAGCTATTATACGGACCGCCAACCTGGCAGGAGCTCATGGAGTGATCATACCTAAAAACAGGGCAGCAGGGCTGACTCCTGTGGTGGCAAGGACATCTGCAGGGGCGCTGAACTATACGCCTGTAGCTAAGGTGACCAATATTGCCAGGACTATTGAAAGCCTGAAAAAAGAAGGAATCTGGTTTGTATGCGCTGATATGGGAGGTACCCGGATGTATGATCTCAATTTAACAGGCCCTATAGGACTGGTGATCGGAAATGAAGGCCAGGGTGTGTCTAAGCTGGTAAAGGAGAACTGCGATTTTACTGCATCTATTCCCATGAAGGGTGACATTGATTCCCTCAACGCTTCTGTGGCTGCGGGAATCCTGGCTTATGAGATCGTAAGGCAGAGACTGACAAAATAATATAGGTTTCGGAAATGATGAAAGAATATGAAGATATTTCAGATGAAGAGCTTATCCGCCGGGCACAGAATGGAGAGAAAAAACTGGAAGAGCTCTTGATCGATAAGTATAAGGGCATGGTCCTGAAGAAAGCCCATGCCATGTTTTTGATCGGAGGAGAGCAGGAAGATCTGATCCAGGAAGGGATGATCGGCCTTTTCCGGGCGGTGCGGGATTATCGGCCGGAAAAAGGAGCTTCTTTCGCTACTTTTGCCAGCCTGTGTGTGGAACGGCAGATTTATAAAGCCATAGAGATCTCAGGACGGCAAAAGCATAAGCCCTTAAATTCCTATATTTCTCTGAGTGAGGAAAACAGCCCTCTGAAAGACGCAGAGGACACAAAGCAGCAGAACCCGGAAGAGATTGTTATTGACCGGGAAAACGCAAATCAGATGTTGGAAAAAATCCAGGAAAAACTCAGTCCTTTTGAAAATCAGGTGCTGGAGGCTTATCTGGAGGGAACCGATTATCATCAGATTGCCTCACAGATGGGAAAATCCTCCAAATCTATTGACAACGCACTGCAGCGGATACGGAATAAGATTCATGGCCTTGCAGAAAAAAAATAGACAGATGATGAATAGCTGTAAAAGAGGAGGCATTTTATGGAAGAAAAAACGATCCTTATTGTGATTCCCTTAAAAGAAAAACATCGGGAACTATTGAAAAAAATTGCGGGGAAGGCAGAAATTATTTTTAGTGATCCGGAAAGGGTTGCGCAGGAGCAAGTGGATCAGGCAGAAGTTATTTTGGGAAACATTCCTCCTGAAATGGTCAAAAAGGCAAAGAAACTGAAGTGGCTTCAGCTGAATTCTGCGGGTTTTGATGCCTATGCGAAGGCAGACATTATGGGAAACAGGATTCTGACCTCCTGCAGCGGAGCCTATGGACAGGCTGTATCTGAGCATATGTTTGCCATGCTCCTGGCAATGCAGAAGAAGCTCCATTTTTATAGAGATGACCAGAAATTGCATAAATGGGGAGACGAAGGAATGGTTACCTCCATCAGTGATACGACGGTCATGGTTCTGGGGCTGGGAGATATCGGAAAGCATTTTGCCTGGCTTGCTCATGCTCTTGGCGCATATGTGATCGGAATAAAGAGAACCTATGCTCCCTGTCCGGAATATGTGGATGAACTTCATCTCCAGGAGGATATCAAGGCCCTTCTGCCAAAGGCGGATGCAGTGGTCTCTTTTCTCCCAAGTTCCCTGGAAAACAAAGGGATGTTTGGCAAAGAATTCTTTGATCTGATGAAAAAGGACAGCCTTTTCCTGAATGGAGGAAGAGGAGATACCGTATCTACAGACGCTCTGTATCAGGCGCTGAAAGAGGGCAGACTTGGAGGCGCTGCCCTGGATGTGACAGATCCAGAACCCTTGCCTCCGGATCATCCTCTCTGGAATATGCCCCAGGCTTTTATCACACCTCATGTTTCCGGAGGGTATCATCTCTCAGTAACCCTGGATAATGTAGTGGATATCTGTGCCGCCAATCTGAAAAAATATCTGTCCGGAGAAAAACTGGATCATTTAGTGGCTGTCTCTCAGGAATAAGACATATTTGATTTGCAGGATGGAGAAAAAAGGGGGATGCTGCATAAAAACTGTGGGTCAATGCTGAGCACAGATGTAATGCAGCAGCTCCCGGAATAGGAAGAAGCCTTTAGGAGTTTTCGATAGGAAATCCTTGAATTGATGAAATTTTTATTGCATTTACGAAAATTAGTGCTATAATAATATGTATGGGGCATTAGCGCAGTTGGGAGCGCGCCACACTGGCAGTGTGGAGGTCACGGGTTCAAGTCCCGTATGCTCCATTTTAATTTTATATTTCGGAAGCATAGCTCAGCTGGGATGAGCGTTCGCCTCACACGCGAGAGGCCACGGGTTCGAGCCCCGTTGCTTCCACTTAAACAGGTACTGAGTCTTCAGTACCTGTTTTGTATTCGGGAAATAGGTATAATGGCTGTGCGCTCAGAGAAAGATAGTCTGGATACAATGATTCTAGTACCTCAGAGGTAAAATATCTATGTTTCATCACTGGTTGTTACGGGAATCTCTCTGTGATAAAATGTAAACAAAATATCTGACACAGAAAATTTATACAGAAGGAGGACGGGCCATGAGAAAACCGAAGCCATTAAGAAGAGGCGACAAAGTGGCAGTAGTCAGTCTTTCCAGCGGAATGCTTGGGGAAAAGTCCTGCCGGCACAATGTCACACTGGGCACAAAACGCCTTCAGGAGTTTGGACTGGAGCCTGTCTTTATGCCCAATGCTTTAAAGGGCATAGAATATCTGGATAAAAATCCCCAGGCACGGGCTGAGGATTTAAAAGAAGCCTTCCGGGATAATTCTATTAAAGGCATTATCTGCGCCATAGGAGGAGACGATACCTACCGTCTTCTTCCTTACCTTATGGAGGATCCGGAATTTCTAACTTTGGTAAAAACAAAGCCAAAGCTGTTTACTGGATTTTCGGATACCACTATTAATCATCTGATGTTTTACAAGCTGGGGATGACTACCTATTATGGCCCCTGTTTTATCTGCGATCTGGCAGACATGGGTAAGGACATGCTGCCCTATACAAAAGAATATTTCCAGGGATATTTTGCCGGCCATGAAAAAAAGGAGATCTTACCCAGTCCGGTCTGGTATGAGGAGCGGAAAGACTTTTCTGCTGCAGCGCTTGGAATAGAAAGAACAGCTCATGAGGATGCAAAAGGCTTTGAAATCCTTCAGGGAAGCGGACGTTTCCAGGGTAAACTTCTGGGAGGCTGTGCGGAAAGTATCTACGATGTCCTTACCGGGACTAGATACAAAGATGAAAAAGAAATCTGTGAAAAGTATGGACTCTTTCCGGAAAAAGAAGAGTGGAAAGGAAAGATCCTTTTTATTGAGACCTGCGAAGAACAGCCAAAGCCGGAGCTTTTGGCCCGGGAGCTGGCAATGCTGAGAGAAAAAGGGGTTTTTGAAGAGATCACAGGAATCCTGGCAGGAAAACCCCAGGACGAAGTTTTCTACGAAGAATACAAACAAGTATACCGGGAGGCAGTGGGAAATCCGGAATTGTCTATTATATATAACGTGAATTTCGGCCATGCACACCCCAGATGCGTCCTTCCCTATGGGGTAGAAGCAGAGGTTTTCGGTGAGGAAAATAAGATCCTTTTCCGGGAGAGTATGTTTGAGGAAGGGTAAAGAAAAAGGAGGAGATCACCTACGAAAATAGAATTAAAACCATGGACTTTGGAAGATAAAAAAGATCTGGCAAAATTATGTCACAATGCAGACCGGCAGTTCCTTTCTGACCGTCTGCCCTATCCCTATACAGAAGATAATGCCCAATGGTGGATCGGCATGGCGGAAAAGCAGCAGGGAAAAGATGGGATTTTCCGGGCAATTCTGGCAGATGGAAAGATCGTTGGAAATATTTCCGTGGAGAGAAAAGCGGATGTTTACAGAAGAGACGGAGAGATCGGCTATATGCTGAAAGAAGAATACTATTCCCGGGGGATCATGACGGAAGCGGTAAGACAGATCTGCCTTCTGGCTTATAAAGAGCTGGATCTTATCCGCATCACCGGACTGGTCTATGAACCCAATATTCCTTCCAGAAAGGTGCTGGAAAAGAATGGATTTGTCCTGGAAGGCGTTATGAAAAAGGCAGTTACCAAGGGTGACAAGATCTATGATCTTTGTATTTACGGAAAGTATGCAGAGGAGTAAAAAAAGATGGAAATGCCAAAATCCAACTATCAGATCATGAAGGAACAGATGGCCAAGAGATTTCTCCGGTATAACCAGGAACAGATGACGGAGAAATTTCAGCTTCCCTGTGATGAAGAATATATTTATGTTACTTTTGTAAGCAGTCTTTACCGGATAAACCGGAAAACCGGGGAGATCCAGGTTCAGGAGCCGGAGACAAAAGACTGGAGGCAGACGGATTATAATGAAGCCATGTCCATCTATGATGTGCTCTGCGATTCCAAATCGGACTGCCATCTTTCAGGAAAATTTGTCAGCCTGAACAGTCTGAAAGGAACGGTATTTTCTTCCGGGACTGTGGGTAATATTTTTCAGAAATATACAGGATTTTTTGATGACAAAACCAAAGAACTGGCGAGAGCCTGTGAAAAACTGGGCGGGATCCCGGAGCAGGTAGGGGATATAAGCTATCGGCTGGAAATTTTTCCTTTTCTGCCTGCGGTCTTCCAGTTCTGGTATTCCGATGAAGAATTCCCGGCAATGCTGAAATTTATGTGGGACGAGAATATCCTGGATTATGTCCATTATGAGACCATCTTTTTTATGATGAGCCATGTATTGTACCGGTTGGAGAATGAGATCCGAAAGCAAGAGATCTGACGGAAAAAAACTTAGGGTTTGAACCCCGGAGCAAAAGTAAGGAAAGTTAAAAATATGTTCCGAAAGGGACTGCCGCAAGGGTCTTTGACTTTGTTTGCTGCTGACCTATACATTTGCTTATCTTCCTTTCTCCTATATATTGCCTTAATGTCCAGCTCTCACTAAATTTTGAACAACACTGTCCTCACAAAAAACTCCTTCTTTTTTGCGCTTTGCAATGATCTCAGTAAACTGTGGCAAATACTGTTCGTGAGCCACCAGAAGTTCATCCAGCACCCTTCTTGCCTCTGCTCCGTCCGGTATCAGAGGATTTAATGCAAAAGCCTGCAGAAGACTTCCATAATCCCCGGTAAGAGCCGCCTGTATCGTACACTGTTCCATTGCTTTCATCATCTGCAGAAGTCCCCGGACTGCCTCCGGCATCTCTCCGTAAGCAATGGGCGAAGCCCCTTTTGCAGAAATCACACAGGAAACTTCTGCGCAGCAATCTCCCGGAAGACAGTTCACTGCCCCCTTATTCTCTGTATTGACCACCATAATACTGCCTTTATCATTATGAAT
>DWYL01000155.1 GCA_019118685.1 Candidatus Blautia merdipullorum | reverse complement strand
TTCGGCGACAGAAAGAGCTATCAGATGGACTTCCATAACCGAAGAGAAGCTATTAAAGAAGCTCTTCTGGATGTAGAAGAGGGAGCGGATATTATCATGGTAAAACCGGCAATGAATTATCTGGACATTATCCGGGAGGTAAAAGACCAGATCCATCTTCCGGTGGCATCTTATTCCGTCAGCGGAGAGTACGCTATGGTCAAGGCAGGAGCAAAGCTGGGATACATAGAGGAGGACCGGATCATCTGTGAGATGGCAGTCAGCGCTTTCAGAGCAGGAACAGATATTTATTTAACTTATTTTGCAGAAGAAATCGCAAAATTCTTAGACGAAGGGAGAATCGGATAATGACAAGATCAGAAGAGCTGTTTCAGAGAGCAGTGAAAAGAATCCCGGGAGGAGTAAACAGCCCGGTACGAGCCTTTGGTTCTGTAGATGAGGCTCCCAGATTTATCCAGGGAGCTGTGGGAAGCAAGATTTTTGATGTGGACGGAAACGCTTATACAGATTATATCGGTTCCTGGGGACCTATGATCCTGGGGCATAATGATGAGCGGATAAAAGAAGCGGTGATCCGTGCCAGCGAGAATGGATTAAGTTTTGGATGCGCTACAGAGCGGGAAGTAGAGATGGCAGAGTTTATCTGTGAGAGGATCCCTCATGTGGAAATGATCCGTATGGTGAATTCCGGTACAGAAGCAGTTATGAGTGCTATCCGTACGGCCAGAGGATTTACAGGAAAGAATAAGATCATTAAATTTGCCGGATGCTACCATGGCCATACAGACGCTATGCTGGTAAGTGCAGGAAGCGGCGTGATGACCAGCGGCGTACCGGACAGTGCCGGTGTGCCAAAAGGCTGCACCCAGGATACCATGATCGCAGTGTATAATGATCTTGACAGCGTGGAAAAATTAATGGCAGAAAGCCAGGACCAGGTGGCAGCAGTGATCGTAGAGCCGGTGGCTGCCAATATGGGTGTGGTTCCTCCTGAAGACGGTTTTCTTCAGGGTCTGAGAGATCTGTGTGACAAGCATAAAGCCCTGCTGATCTTTGATGAGGTGATTACCGGTTTCCGTTTAAGATTCGGAGGAGCGGCAGAATACTTCGGAGTGACGCCTGACATGGTTACTTATGGAAAGATCATCGGCGCTGGCATGCCTGTGGGAGCCTATGGCGGAAGAAAAGAGATCATGGAAATGGTGGCCCCCAGCGGTCCTGTTTATCAGGCAGGTACTTTAAGCGGGAATCCGATTGCCATGGCTGCAGGCCTGGCACAGTTAAAGATTCTCTGGGAAGACCAGGATATCTATAAACGGCTGTTCCAGAAGGGAGAAATCCTCTTTGAAGGGATCCGGAAGATCTTTACAGAGAAAGGAATCGGATATCAGGTAAACGCTGTATCTTCTCTGGGAAGTATTTTCTTTACAGAAACTCCTGTTACAGATTATCAGTCAGCGAAAACATCCGACACAAAAGCCTTTTCAAAGTATTTTGAATATATGCTGGAGCATGGAGTTCATCTGGCGCCTTCTCAGTTTGAAGCTATTTTCCTTTCTGACGCTCACACAGAGGAAGATATCCGGCAGTTCCTGGAACTGATCAATCAGTATTTTTAGGTGAATTATGTATAACGATACGGTGATCGGACTGGGAGTGATCCTCCTGTTCCTGATCGGAGCAGGACTTTTGAATTTTTATGAAGCCAGAAAAAGAAGAAAGCTTTTCCTGGAAAGGATGATAGCCTCCTGGGGAAAGATTCCCCAGCGGGAATACAGCTATGAGGAGCTGGATCACATTTCCCAGTTTTTTCGACAGAGAGAAAAAGAAGGATTTTATATTGACGATATTACCTGGAATGATCTGGACATGGACCGGATTTATGCTCTGATCAACCAGAGTGTTTCTCCGGCAGGGGATGAGTGTCTCTATGAGCTTTTGCGAAAACCGGTTTTCCGGGAAGAGGAACTGAAAGAAAGACAGAGACTCCTGGAATTTTTTGCAGGCAAAAAAGAGGAAAGACATCGGATACAGGCTCTTCTTGCGGGAATCCGGAAACCGGGGAATGTGAGTGTCTATGAGGCGGTCAGTGTGACAAAAGAGGTTGAGATCCAGGGCAAAGGATTACAGATCGCTATGTGCGCAGCCTTTTTTCTTTTTCTTTTGTTTTTTGCAGTTATGCCTTCGCCGGGGATCTTTTGCTTCCTGGGTGTCTGCATTCTGAATATTATCACGTATTTTATGCAGAAGCAGGACATTGATCTGTATCTGAACAGCTTCCGCTGTGTGATCCAGCTTCTGGAGGCCCAGAAAGAACTGGAAAAATTAAAGATCCCGGAGCTGGATCCCTATAGAGAAGAGGGGAAGAAGTACCGGGAAAGTCTCCGTACTTTTCAGAAAGGCTCTTTTCTGGTACTGGAACAGAGCAGTACGGGGGGAGGGCTGGAAGGGCTTGTCATGGATTATATCCGTATGCTGACCCACATTGACCTGATCAAATTTTCCGCCATGATGAAAGCCATGCAGAAGTATCAGGGAGAAATCGTGGGATTGATAAAGATATTCGGATATCTGGACGCCATGATCTCCATTGCATCCTTCAGGAAAAGTCTGCCTTACTTCAGTATTCCTCAGCTTGGAAAAGAAGGCAGGGCCTTTCTGAAAGTAGAAAATTTATATCATCCCTTGCTTTCTGACCCTGTGGCTAACAGTATAGAAGCAAAGAAGGGGGTTCTGGTAACGGGATCCAATGCTTCTGGAAAATCTACTTTTCTGAAAAACATTGCAGTAAATACCATTCTGGCCCAGACCATATATACAGTGACAGCTTCCGGATATCAAGCCCCGTACTTCAAGGTCATGACTTCTATGGCACTCCGGGATGATCTGGAAAGAGGCGAAAGCTACTTTATCGTTGAAATACGCTCACTGAAAAGAATCCTGGATGAGGCGGAAAAAGAAGGCTGCCTGCTCTGCATTATAGATGAGGTTTTAAGAGGCACCAATACGATCGAGCGGATCGGTGCTTCTTCCAGGATACTGGCAGATTTGGAAAGGGATCAGGTGCTGCCTTTTGCGGCGACACATGATATTGAGCTGTCTTACATACTGGAGGATCTTTATGAGAATTACCATTTTGAAGAAGAAGTAAAAGAACATGAGGTGGTCTTTAATTATCTTCTGAAAAGGGGCAGAGTAACAACCAGAAACGCCATCCGTCTTCTGGAAATGACGGGTTATAAAAGAAGTCTGTCAGAAGGGGCGAGGAAGGCAGTTAAGAATTTTGAAGAGACAGGAATTTGGGAAAAAATAAGAGAATCCTGATAGCTGTTGTAAATAAAAACGAGAAAAGAAAGGAATATACGGGAAACCGTCAGACTGTTTTTCTTGACGGGAAGCCGGGATATTGTATAATAGTAGATATCAGAAGACAAAGTCGTCTTTTCTTTTTACTTTTTGTTTTTATTTCTTCAATCAGCGGTTCTGCTGGAAACCCAAAGACTATTGAATCATTCGCTGTGAGAAAACAGAAGATGGGAGTGATAAAAGAAAAAAGAACCCGTTCTGAATCTGCGCCGGCAGACATATCTTGTTTATCGCAGCAGTGCATAAACGTCTAATTTCGTGACCATGGAAAGCACAGTCTTTGAGTTTGCCATTGGGTTAAGGGATGCCGCAGGGCATCCCTT
Organism: Candidatus Blautia merdipullorum; assembly: GCA_019118685.1. Lineage (GTDB taxonomy): Bacteria > Bacillota > Clostridia > Lachnospirales > Lachnospiraceae > Blautia > Blautia merdipullorum. The sequence continues at coordinate 8,457 of DWYL01000155.1, read as the reverse complement.
ATTTGCGTTTTTTAGCAGAATCCGTTTCCGCCGCATCCGCACAGAAGCAGTAAGATCAGAATCAGACAGCTGCAGTCGTTGCATCCGTCATTTCCGCTGAAGGTACTGCCGTTTCCACAGCAGCTCATCAAAAGCAGAATCCAGATAATGCAGCTGCATCCGCCGCCGAATAATCCCCGGCCCATGCCTCCTCCACAGTTATCGTCACAACCGCAACCACAATTTGTAGCAGCTAAGTCACTCATGAATCGTTCCTCCAAAAATCTTGATTACACTTACATATTATGCGTCTGAAAAAAAAGGGTGCAAAATTTATGGAGAAGATAAAGCTGAAAATACTTGATATACATCTAAAGTGCCATAGCCCCATTCTCGATTTGGGTAAAGAAGATCTCCCCGTCTTTGGGCCCCACGAATAAAAAGAGACTTCAACTCTGCATTATTAAAAATCCTGGAAGGCGTCCGGTTCATACCCCACTCCATAATCAGAGCACAAGCTCCGGCAGTAATAGCCGCCGCTGCCGAAGTTCCGGTAACAGCAGTATATCTGCCTCTGAGAGCTGGTGCAAATACATTTACACCTGGAGCGGCAATGTCCGGTTTTATTTGTCCTGTTCTGGTATAGCCCCTGCTGGAATTCAGATAGAGACTGTTTGTATACGCATTATAAGCTGCGGTGGTGATCACAGAGACGGCAGACCCGGGAGATGTAAGGGTGTTTTCCGGATTCGGCTCAAGAAATGTTACATCAGGGTCTGAAAAGCCTGTAATCGGAAGCCAGATATGGTAGCTTCCGCTGTTGTAGCTGCTGGTATATACCCGGATTTTCCAGGAACCGGGGGTAGGATCTGTAAAACGGATAAAAATCAGCTGGCTGCCGGAAATTGTCTGAATAATCTCGGAGCTGACGAAGATTCTGGTGTTTTCTAATATAAAAGAAATATTTTCACTGTAACTAAGTCTAGGGGGAATCTTTTGAACCACCTCCCCTAAAGGAGATTCAAAACCTACGGCATAAACTTCAGGAGGCTGTCCCCAGAGCTCGGCGCAGAAACCTCTGGTACCTTCCTGAACAAGGATTTCCACGGAATTATAGTCTGCAGAATTTAAGGCAGTGCCATAATAGTGATGTCCTCTCCCGGCTTCATTTCCAGCTGCGGCTACTCCGATAAATCCCCGGAACTGATCTGCAACAGAGAACATGGAATCCAGCGGGGAATCTCCGGAATGATCCCCCTGGCTGGTACCAAGTCCCAGGCAAATGACCAGAGGCTTTACCAGTTCTTCCGAAAGACGGAGAAGATAGCGGATCCCGGCCATGATGTCACTCATTTGGTAGGCAGGAGCATCTCCGGTTACATAAAACAGAGTTTTCAGATATTTTTTTGCAGTCTTTAGTTTTACAACTGCGATCATGGACTGAGGGGCAGCCCCGTTAAAATCATTTTCCGGAAGGGTGCTTCCCCCGGCGATCCCTGCAAGGGCAGTGCCATGTCCAATGTCATCGCGGCTGGGAATCACAGAAAATGGATCCTCTTCTTCCAGCGCCTGATTGATTTCCTGATTCGTATATGCGCTTCCATATTCCAGGTCATAAGGCGGCTTCCCAGACTGGACAGTCTGATCCCAGAGTCCGCAGATACGGCTGGTTCCGTCACTTCTTCGAAACGCAGGATGGGTATAATCAATCCCTGTGTCGATAAATCCCAGGATAATGTCCTGACCTGTGAGATTCAGCATCGGCTGATTCTGGACTTTTGTAATCCCTGCAGCATCCAGATTGACGGTATCCAGCAGTGTATAGAGTTTAGGGACCGTTGTGTAGAAAAAACCTTCCTCAAAAAATGCGGCAAAGGACCGCTCTGAAAGGGGATAATGGATCATTCCGTAGTAGTCATTGAATACCTGGGCGCCCTGTTCCCGGTATTGATTGAGAAAACATGGAAAGAGGGGAACGATAATGTCCGCGTAATCTTCTGACAGAATCATTTCACGTGTAGACGGCATAAAAACTCCGGCTTTTTTATTCTTTTAAATTTATGTCGCAAATAAAAAAATCTTGCCTGGAACCAAGGGGATTTTTGAGAATATGATATAGAAAGACAGATAATTCCTGTGCATAGCCATGAAAAAATTAAGCGGAAAAGGAATAGGGGTAGCTGTTTTGGATACAGGCGCCTTTGTTCATATGGATTTTGATGACAGAATATGGGCCTTTCAGGATTATATTCACGGAAAACAACAGCCCTATGACGATAATGGGCACGGCACACATGTACTAGGGATACTGGGAGGAAGCGGAAAAGCCTCCGGCGGCAAGTATCCGGGAGTGGCTCCCGGCTGCGGCATGATCCCTTTGAAAGTCTTAGATGAAAGGGGAAACGGAAACAAGGAAAAGGTGATCCAGGCCCTTAAGTGGATAGCAGATAATATGGAACGGTACCACATCCGTATTGTAAATATTTCGGTAGGCACTACCCAGAGAGAAGGACATGAGGACTTGATAGAGGCAGTGGAGGAAGCCTGGGACCAGGGACTGATCGTTGTCGCGGCAGCGGGAAATATGGGACCGGGAAAGGGAAGCATTACAGCTCCGGGTTCCAGCAGAAAGATCATTACCGTAGGCTCTTCGGATATGATGGTCAAAAATCAGGGAATATCCGGGAGAGGCCCAACCAGAGACTGCATCACGAAGCCAGATATTGTTGCACCGGGGAATGAGATCATATCCTGCGCAAACTGCAGTTCCCCTTATCCCTATACTAAGAAGAGCGGTACTTCTATGTCTACTCCCTTTGTTTCAGGAGGGATAGCGCTGCTGTTGGAAAAGCATCCGGAACTTACCAATCTGGATATAAAAAAAAGACTTCGTTCTACGGCCAAAAATCTGGGCTATCCCCATAATCTCCAAGGGTGGGGGCTTTTCCAGCTCCAAAGTTTTTTGAAAGATCCCTGATCCTTCAGGATGATATAACTGCCGGTTATGGGTGATATCAAAGTTGAAAATTTTATTGACAGGTTTTGTATAATTGTATACAATGATACAAGCAGTTCTTTAAAGTAGTGTATGAAATTATGATTTTTACAAAGAATGAGGAGTGAGAGAAATGATAGACAGAGCTGTGCGTATGAATTATCATACGAATCTGTTGGAACTGGAGGAGCATATGTATCCTCTGGTGGATGTGGAAAAACCAAATGTATTCAGAAACCTGTTTCCCTATTCAGAAGTACCTAAGATAGCTTTTAATGACAGGATCGTCCCTCATCATATGCCGGATGAAATCTGGATCACTGATACTACCTTCCGTGACGGCCAGCAGTCCAGAGCGCCTTACAGCACAGAACAGATTGTAAAGATTTACGAATATCTTCATAAACTGGGAGGCCCTAACGGAAAAATCCGCCAGAGTGAATTCTTCCTTTATAGTAAGAAAGATAGAGACGCGGTATACAAATGTCTGGAGAAAGGATATAAATTCCCTGAAGTGACCAGCTGGATCAGAGCAAGCAAGAAAGACTTCGAGCTGGTAAAGGATATCGGACTGAAGGAGACCGGAATTCTGGTAAGCTGCTCAGATTATCATATTTTTTATAAAATGAAAATGACCCGCCGGGAAGCCATGAACCATTATCTCAGTGTGATCCGGGATTGCCTGGAGACCGGCATCAGCCCAAGATGCCATCTGGAAGATATTACCAGAGCAGATATTTATGGTTACGTCATTCCGTTCTGCCTGGAACTTACAAAGCTGATGGAGGAATATTCTATCCCCATTAAGGTTCGCTGCTGCGATACAATGGGATATGGCGTAAATTACCCGGGCGCTGTGATTCCAAGATCTATTCCCGGAATTATCTATGGTATCATGACCCATGCAGGATTTCCTTCGGAGCTTATTGAATTCCATGGACATAATGATTTTTACAAGGCGGTGAGCAATTCTACCACAGCCTGGCTTTATGGTGCCAGCGGAGTGAACTGTTCTCTTTTCGGTATCGGAGAGCGGACCGGCAATACGCCTCTTGAAGCAATGGTGTTTGAATATGCCCAGCTGAAAGGCACTATGGACGGAATGGATACTACTGTGATCACAGAACTGGCTGAATATTATGAAAAAGAAATCGGATATAAAATCCCGCCCCAGACTCCTTTTGTAGGAAAGTCTTTTAATGTGACAAGGGCAGGAATTCATGCAGACGGACTGTTGAAAAATGAGGAGATTTATAATATATTTGATACAGAGAAATTCCTGAATCGTCCGCCGCAGGTGGCCGTTTCCAATACTTCCGGCCTGGCTGGGATCGCTCACTGGATCAATAACCATTTTCGTCTGTCTGGAGAAAATCAGATTGATAAAAACAGCGAGCTGGTAGTTATGATCAAAGCTTGGGTGGACAAACAGTATGAGGATGGCCGGGTTACGGTTCTGACAGACGAAGAGCTTTTGGACGTTATTGACCAGTGCTGCGGCCGTTTGGGAGTGAAACTGAAATAAGGACGGCGAAAAAAGATGGCAGGAGAGTCATTAAGAGAAAAAGTTTTTCAGAAAATCCGGGATGATATACTGAAGGGCAGATACAAAAAAGGCGATGAACTGGTGGAATGCACTATAGGAGGCGAACTGGGAGTAAGCAGGACTCCTGCGAGAGAGGCTATACGCCAGCTCGCACTGGAGGGCCTGGTGCAGATCATTCCTAACAAAGGAGCATTTGTGACAGGCATATCCGCCAGAGATGTGATGGATATGTACCAGATAAGGGCCCGGCTGGAAGGATTATGCGCTTCTATGGCTGCAGAGCATGCTTCCCGGGAGCAGCTTGAAGGAATGGAGGAGGCCATTGTACTTTCTGATTATCATGCGGGAAAGGGCAATTATGATCAGGTGTGCCAGCAGGACGGCAGATTCCATGAACTTTTATATGAAGCATCGGGAAGCAGGATCCTTACGCATACCTTAGGGGATTTTCATCAGTATCTGCGAAGAGTGCGTATGGCTTCTATCCAGTATAGAATGAGGGTCCGGCCTTCCAACAGCGAGCACAGAGAGATACTGGAGGCTATCCGCAGAGGAGACAGCCAGGCCGCAGAGAAGGCCGCCTACGGACACATTGCCAATACTATAGAAAATCTGAAAAATTTTGACATAGAAAAAGTCCTGAGGGAAGAATTGAAATAAAAAAAGATTGAAAAAAGGAGATGCCGCTTATGGAGAAAATTAAAATGACCACTCCCATTGTGGAGATGGACGGAGATGAGATGACCAGGATTCTTTGGAAAATGATCAAAGATGAACTGATCCTTCCTTTTGTAGACCTGAAAACTGAATACTATGACCTGGGCCTGGAACACAGAAATGAGACCAATGACCAGGTGACTATAGATGCAGCGAATGCCACAAAGAAATATAAGGTGGCAGTAAAATGTGCGACGATCACTCCAAATGCCGCACGTATGGACGAGTACCACTTAAAAGAGATGTACAAGAGTCCAAACGGAACGATTCGTTCTATGCTGGACGGCACGGTGTTCCGGGCGCCTATTGTAGTAAAAGGTATCGAACCCTGTGTAAAAAATTGGAAGAAACCTATTACTCTGGCAAGACATGCTTACGGGGATGTATATAAAAATACAGAGATGATTATCCCGGGACCGGGAAAAGTAGAACTGGTTTACACTGCTCAGGACGGAACAGAAACCAGAGAACTGGTGCACCAGTTCCAGGGCCCCGGAGTAGCCCAGGGAATTCATAACCTGGATTCTTCTATCGAAAGCTTTGCAAGAAGCTGTTTTTCCTACGCTCTGGACACGAAACAAGATTTATGGTTTGCAACAAAGGATACAATCTCCAAAAAGTATGACCACACCTTTAAGGATATTTTCCAGGAAATTTATGACAAAGAGTACAAAGAAAAATTTGAGGCCGCAGGCATCACCTATTTCTATACACTGATCGATGACGCTGTAGCCAGGGTTATGAAGGCAGAGGGCGGCTTTATCTGGGCCTGCAAAAACTATGACGGCGATGTAATGAGCGACATGGTGTCATCTGCATTTGGCTCTCTGGCCATGATGACCTCTGTACTGGTATCCCCTCACGGATACTTTGAATATGAAGCTGCTCATGGAACTGTACAGCGTCATTATTACAAACACTTAAAGGGAGAAGAGACATCTACCAATTCTGTAGCCACTATTTTTGCCTGGACCGGCGCTCTGAGAAAGAGAGGAGAGCTGGACGGCAATCAGGAGCTTTGCGATTTCGCTGACAGACTGGAAAAAGCTACGGTAGGAGTTATTGAAAGCGGAAAGATGACAAAGGATCTGGCGCTGATCACCAGTCTGGAGAACCCTGTTGTATTAAACAGCCAGGAATTTATCCAGGAGATCCGTAAAGAACTGGAGAAGTAATATTAAAAAATGGGAAGGGCCTGCCTATTGGGCAAGCTCTTCCCATTTTTCATAAAGCACCTCCAGTTTCTGGGCAATTTCTGCTTTTTCTGAAGATAGAGGGATACATTTTGAAGGATCGGTGGCAATTTCCTGCTTCGCAAGCTCTTCATCAATCTCTTTGTCCCTGCTTTCCAGATCTTCTATAGCTTTTTCTGTCTTTTTCAGCTCGTTTTCCCGTTTCCGGATACGGGCCTGCTCTTCTTTTTTCTGCTGCCAGTCCAGCTTGGTGGAAGAAGTTTTTTCCCTAGCTTTTTCTTCCTGGATCTCCGGAGCGTATATAGAAGTCAGTTCTTCCTTTTTCTCCAGATAATAGTCATAATTTCCAATATAATTAACCAGCTTCTGGTTCGTCAGCTCCAGGATCCTTGTGGCTGTCCGGTTAATAAAATAACGGTCATGGGAGACATAGAGCACAGTTCCCTCGTAATTGTTTAAAGCGTCCTCCAGAATCTCTTTTGAGATAATATCCAGATGGTTGGTCGGCTCATCCAGTATAAGGAAATTAGCTTCTGAGAGCATAAGCTTTGCCAGGGATACACGTCCCCGTTCTCCGCCGCTTAAAGCCGAGATCGGTTTAAATACATCATCTCCTGTGAAAAGGAAAGCAGCGAGAAGATTTCGTATTTCTGTGTTCGTCAATTTTGGATAATCGTCTGAAATTTCTTCAAATACCGTCTTCTCCATATGAAGTACATGATGCTCCTGGTCATAGTAGCCGATATGTACTTTGCTGCCCAGGCGGAAACTGCCTTCATCCGGCGAAAGGAGATGGTTCAGGATTTTCAGGATCGTAGTTTTGCCGGTCCCGTTATTACCTATGATCGCAACTTTTTCCCCTCGTTTGACAGTAAAATTTAAATCCTTAAAAAGAGGAAGAGAGGGAAAAGACTTAGAAAGATGCTCTACTGTCAGCACATCATTTCCACTGGTGATCCTGGGTTTCAGAGAAATCCGCATAGCTGCGTCTGTCTCTGTGGGCTTTTCCAGAACTTCTATTTTTTCCAGCATCTTTTCTCTGCTTTCTGCCCTGCGGATAGATTTTTCACGATTGAACTGACGCAGTTTGGCAATGACTTCCTCCTGGTGCTTGATCTCTTGCTGCTGATTCAGATAAGCCTGATAGGCGGCTTTTCTGAGCTGAGCTTTCTTTTCGCTGTAGGCAGAATAATTTCCTGAAAACACAGTAGCTTTTGTATTGTCCAATTCGATGATCTTGGTAACTACTTTATCAAGAAAGTACCGGTCGTGAGACACAATGAACACAGCTCCCGGATAGTTAAGAAGATAGGTCTCCAGCCAGGAAATGGATTCCATATCCAAATGGTTGGTAGGCTCGTCCAGCAGAATAATGTCGGGACTGGAAAGAAGAAGGCGCCCAAGAGCCACACGGGTCTTTTGCCCTCCTGAAAGAGTAGAAACCATCTTGTCAAAGTCTTTCTCCTCAAAACCAAGGCCTTTCAATACTCCTGTAATCTCGCTTTTGTAAGCGTAGCCGTTTTCCTGTTCAAATTTCTGTGTGAGACGGGAATAAGATTCCATGATCCTGGATAGATTTTCTCCTTCGGCATGTTTCATTTCCTCTTCTAACTCCCGCATGCCCCGTTCCATATCCAGAACATGCTGCTTCATTTCCAGAAGAGAGTCGTATATGGAAAGCTGACTGCTTATTTCCTGATGCTGTGCCAGGTAACCGATGGTTTTTCCTTTCGCCAGGATCACCTGTCCTTCATCTGGGGAGATTTCTCCCACGATGATTTTTAAAAGGGTAGATTTTCCGGCGCCGTTGATGCCGATGAGGGCAGCTTTTTCCCGTTCTTCTATATGAAAATTTACATCATGCAGCAGAAGCTCACCGTCAAAGGATTTTTCAATATTCTGACATGCAAGTATCATTCGTTATAGTCTCCTTAAGATTTATCATTAAAGTCTGCCTTTCTATTATAACGAAAAATCAGAATTTGACAACCGATAAAAGGAATTATAATTGACTTTATTTTAACAAT
>DWYL01000154.1 GCA_019118685.1 Candidatus Blautia merdipullorum | reverse complement strand
GACATGATATTTCGATGTCCCCACAGATCTTCCTGCACCACCAGGACAGAACCTTTCAGTACAAGGCCCATGGACGTGGTGCTGTCACCGGCACGTAATATATATTCATTGGCTTCTTTGCAGAGTACTTTCGCGTCTATACAATTCAGGATAGAAAGAATCTCTTCTTCTGACATTCCCGAGAAAAAAGGACAGTTCTTCAGTATAAATAAATATTTTTTCAAAAAATCATCTCCTTGTTTGAAAACAAACATACATGTTGTGTTTAAAATACTATAATAAGGCCGTAAAGTCAAGGGAGATACACAGCAGCCCTATCTGAAAAGTATGAATGGAGGAATTAAAATGATTTTCAGCGGATGTCAAAGTAAATCCAAGGACGTAACCATTGAAGAAAAAATATGTCCCCAATGCGGAAATATAATAGAAATTTTTTCCACAGATACAGAAGTAAAATGTGATCACTGTGGTTTTGTAGCCTACAATGATAAACTCAGCTGCGTACAATGGTGCCAGTATGCCAGACAGTGCGTAGGAGACGAGATGTATGAGAAAATGCAGCAGATCAGTCAGCGCAACAGAGAAAAGAGGGAGAAAACAGTATGAAGAGAAGGATCATTCACATAGATGAAGAAAAATGCAACGGCTGCGGTCTTTGTGCTGATGCCTGTCATGAGGGGGCTATCGGCATGATAGAAGGAAAAGCAAAACTGCTCCGGGAGGATTATTGCGACGGCCTTGGAGACTGTCTGCCTGCCTGTCCTGCCGGGGCCATTTCCTTTGAAGAAAGAGAGGCGGCCCCCTATGATGAGAAGGCGGTTATGGAAAATAAACAGAAGATCCAGAGCCGGGGCATAGAGACTCCCACAGGGTGTCCCGGAAGCCAGGCCAGGGCCATTGTGCGTAAAGCAGAAGCTAAAGTCCGGGAAGCAGGAGTTGCTCCCGCTGATTCCCGGCTCAGACAGTGGCCTGTCCAGATCAAGCTGGCACCGGTAAATGCGCCGTATTTCCAGGGGGCAAAGCTGCTGATCGCAGCGGACTGTACAGCCTATGCCTATGGAGCTTTTCATGAGCATTTTATGAAAGATCACATAACCCTGATCGGCTGTCCAAAGCTGGACAGTGTAGATTATTCCCGAAAACTGACAGAGATCATCAGGAATAACGAGATTAAAAGTGTAAAGATCGTCCGGATGGAAGTTCCATGCTGCGGCGGATTGGAGCAAGCGGTAAAGACCGCCTTGAAAGACAGCGGGAAATTTATCCCCTGGAATGTAGCGGTGATTTCCACTGACGGAAATATCATAGACGAATAAGAAAAGGAGAAAAACAGATGGAAAACAAAATGTTTTGCTTTCAGTGTGAACAGACAGCAGGCTGCACTGCCTGTACAGGAAATGCGGGTGTCTGCGGAAAAAAATCAGAGACGGCGGTTCTCCAGGATGAACTGACAGGAGCCTTAGTGGGACTGGCCAGAGCTGCCAGAGGAGATACAGAACCGGATGAAAACACTTATAAGATACTCATTGAAGGCCTGTTTACCACAGTGACAAATGTAAGCTTTGATGATGAGGCTATCCGGAGACAGATCGAAGCAGTGAGAAGAGAAAAGGAGAGACTGGTGCCTCAGTGCGGCAGCTGCGGGGCACCCTGGGGTCAGACCGATGATTTTGATATGAAAGAGATCTGGGAAGCCCAGGAAAATATCCGCTCTCTGAAATCTCTGATACTTTTCGGGATCCGGGGAATGGCCGCATATGCTTATCATGCCAGAGTTCTGGGATACCGGGATGGGGAAGTGGATGAGTTTTTCTGTGAGGCATTGTTTAGAATGGGCTATGAAGATACCGTGGAAAAACTCCTTCCGGTAGTTCTGAAGGTGGGGGAAATCAATCTGAAATGCATGGCGCTGCTGGACAGGGCAAACACAGAATCCTATGGAAATCCTGGGCCTGCTAAAGTATCCATGAAAGTGGAAAAAGGTCCTTTTATTGTTGTGACAGGACATGATCTGAAAGATCTGAAGCTGCTTCTGGAGCAGACAAAGGATAAAGGGATCAACATCTATACTCATGGAGAAATGCTTCCTGCCCACGGCTATCCGGAGCTGAGAAAGTACTCTCATCTGAAAGGAAATTTCGGCACTGCATGGCAGAATCAGAAAAAAGAGTTTGACAACCTTCCCGGAGCCATTCTTTTTACCACCAACTGTCTCATGCCTCCAAAAGACAGTTACCGGGACCGGGTGTTTACCACAGAGATGGTAGGATTTCCAGGAACCGTCCATATAGGAGAGGACAAAGACTTTACACCGGTGATCCAAAAAGCGCTGGAGTTAGGAGGATTCCCGGAAGACAGAGAATTTACAGGTATAAACGGAGGAAAAACAGTCACTACAGGCTTTGGACACAATGCCCTCCTTTCCCAGGCGGAAGCGATCGTAAATGCTGTAAAAGCCGGAAAAATCCGCCACTTTTTCCTGGTGGCAGGCTGCGACGGTGCCAGACCAGGAAGAAATTATTATACAGAATTTGTAAAACAGACGCCGGCGGATACTGTGGTATTAACACTGGCCTGCGGGAAATACCGGTTTAACGATCTGGATCTGGGAGACATTGACGGCATCCCACGGCTGATCGATATGGGACAGTGTAATGACGCTTACAGTGCCATCCAGGTTGCTGTGGCTCTGTCCCAGGCATTTGACTGTTCAGTCAATGAGCTTCCTCTGTCCTTTGTACTGTCCTGGTATGAACAGAAAGCTGTATGTATCCTGCTGACCCTTCTCCACCTGGGGATTAAAAATATCCGACTGGGCCCCACTCTTCCCGCATTCCTTTCTCAGGATATCCTGAACTATCTGGTGGAGAACTATCAGATCGGACCTGTAACCACACCCGAGGAGGATATGAAAGCTCTTCTGAAATAGAAGTAAAAAAACTTTACCCCTGCCAGTAATTATGCTAGACTGTCTATAGATGAAGCATCCTTGCTTCTATGCCCTGACCAAGAGCAGGGCTGCTTCATAAATATGGCAGGAAAGGAGGAGCTTATGGCAGAGAGTGAATTATTGGCAGCGATTGCAGGCATGCTGGACGAGAAGTTAAAACCTGTTATACAGAAATTAACAGACCTGGGAGACAGAATATCCGGCCTGGAAGGCAGAATATCTATCCTGGAAGACAGAGTGTCAGGCTTGGAAGATAGAATATCCGGCCTGGAAGACAGAATGTCAGGCTTGGAAGACAGAGTATCCGGCTTGGAAGACAGAATGTCAGGCTTGGAAGATAGAATGTCAGGTTTGGAAGACAGAGTATCAGGTCTGGAAGGCAGAATGTCAGGCATAGAAGGAAAAGTAATAGGCTTGGAAGAAAAAGTGTCTGCGATACAAAAGATAACTGCAGAGACCCAGAAAGAGCTGACTGAGGTTAAGCTGCACATAGAAAACGTTACAGATAAAAACATTACGTTATTGGCGGAAAACTACTGTAATTTAGCAAACAAACTTGATGAAAACAATAAAGTCACAGATGTCCAGCTGGCATATCAGATAAAAGTTAATTTCCTTATCGATGATATGGAGAAGATGAAAAAAGAGATTGCCGAGCTGAAAAGCCGCATAGCATAATGATCAGATATACAAAAGATAATCAGAAATTGAACATAAAAAAACTGCACCGGGAAAAGGCGAGATTCTGTTGTGAGATCCGGCCGATTTTCTTCCGGTGCAGTTTTT
>DWYL01000153.1 GCA_019118685.1 Candidatus Blautia merdipullorum | reverse complement strand
CCCGGGAAGTGTTTCATACAGGTGGCGATATTCTGTGTTTTCATTCCTTTGAAGAAGGCTTTTGCATAGCGGATAACATCCTCAGGATTGTCGTTAAAAGCTCTTAACTGGACAATGGTATTTCTCCAGTTGTAAGTCAGGTCTACGATAGGGGCGAAATTCCAGTTACAACCTACCGCTGCAGCTTCTCTGGCAGAGATGGTTGCCATTTCTGTTACGGCTTCTTCTGAATCGATAGCTGCCATAGCTGCGCCGTTGGCAATAGGTGTTCCCCCGCCGGTTCCGCCGTTTCCGCCGGCCTCACAGTTGGAAGCGATCAGCAGAGGGATCTTGGTAGTCTTCTGAAGGCAGTCTGCCATAGCCCAGATTTCTTCCTTTGGAGCATTATGATAACGGATAGCGCCGGGATGATAGGTATCCAGTACTTTCTTGATATTCTCCGGTTTTCTCTCCTCAGCGTTCCCTACCATGTTGACAAACAGCTGACCGATTTTCTCTTCGATGGTCATACCTGCAATGGTATCTTCCACCCACTGGATCTGCTCGTCGTTAAGGTAATAAGGTTTCTCTCTTAAATTCACCATTTTGCTTTCCTCCTGATATTCCTGTTATTTCGTAAGATTCTTTACAAATTTTTCTTTTAATGCATCCTGATATTCTCCTGCAAAAGTTCCTGCCTGGAGCCTGTCTTTTGCCTCTCCGATATTGGCCCAGCTTTCTTTTTCCTTTTTTACTAAAATAGGATAGAAAAATACTCCGTTTTTATCTGCCGCATCCATATCTCCCGGCGCATCTCCGGTCATCATTACTTTATTTTTATCATATCCGTATGTGAGAAGCTTCTCGATACAGCTCTTCTTTGAGCCTGCATTCTGAGCCAGAACCACATCCACATGATCGATCAATCCGAATCTGGTCCATTCTTCCTTAACCGCCTCATAATTTGCAGAAGATACAATGGCAATATCGCAGCTCTCATGGAGCATTTCTATACCTTCCTTCACACCTTCAAAAGGCTTTACCTCTTCCTTTGGCAGCTCTTTAATGGAGGCATTTACCGCCTGAGACCAGGCCAGGGCTTTTTTCAGACAGATATTTCCGGTCTCTTCTACTGCTTTCTCCAAAGCCGGATTGGACAATTCATCGGATTCTTCCACCCATTTCACCAATGTTTCCAGTCCTTCTACCGGCTGGTATTTTTCCTGTACTTCCGTGAGAGCCTTCACCAGTCCTTTAAAACGGTTGATCCCTCTTGTCATGGAATAGAGATTTACCTCATTCCAGCTTTCCAGAAGCTCCTTCTCATAAGCCTCCAGCCCCCACTCTTTTACCATGCAGGGACCAAAACACCTGAAGTGTTTAATATCCATACTGTCAATGGCACAGCCGTCTGAATCGATGCAGATCAGATAATCTCTTTTTTTCTCAAACCCGGAAAATGGGTCGCTCATAGTATCACGCTCCTTCCTGAAATTTGTGCAGAGCTACAGAGAACTATTTCTCTCTCCTCTGCCCCATACTTAAAATTTACCATTTTTTCAAAGAAAAACCAGAGTTAATTTATACTATTTTTCTGATAATATTTAGTTGCTCTATAGATTCCTCGTACAATGTTAATTTTCAGTAAATTCTCTTTCCGTTTTCCTGAAGAATCCTTTTACAGCAAGTGCAAAGCCTCCCAGAATGGTTCCGGTAAGGATGAGGATCCAGGCAACGCCTCCGGAAAAACTGTCAAAAAGAAATCCGTACAGGATCTGCCCCAGGGGCTGGATACACTGGGTAAAAGCGCTTGTATAGGCGGAAACCTTTCCCATCATATTTCCCGGAGTCAGTCTCTGGATAAGAGAGGTGGCAAAAATGGAAAAACCACAGGCAGCCAGCTGGAGCAGCACAGAAAACAACACCAGGGTTCCATATCGGATATAAGGATTCCCTGATAGAAGGAATAAAATTCCCGGCGGGATAAGAAAGAATCCCAGGGCGCCTATGATCAGGTAAATATTTTTCCCGTGGATTTTTGAAGCCGCCAGACCGGCCAGGATCCCTCCTGCTATGGCGGCCAGGCCCACAGCGCTTTCCGAGAACCCATAGTAAATAGAACTCAATCCCAGGACATTACGGATAATGTAGGGGAATCCCACTGCGCTTACCCCCTGGAGCAGGCATGTGACCACACTGATCACCAACAGCATTTTCAGAATGGCCGGCCGCTCCCTGGTTATAAGCCGGAGACTGTCCAGAAAATCTTCTTTCACCAGCAGCAGAGGATTTTCCCGGCCTTGTTTTTCATATTTTGGACCGGGAATCTCTATAAAGCATTCAAAACATGCGGTAAAGAGAAAACAGACCACTCCGGCGTACAGCACCGGTTTCAGACCAAAAGCCGTGTAGACCAGGCTTCCCAGTATAGGAGAAAAGAAAGCCGACAAGGCATTGATCTGGATCACCACCGCATTTGCCCTGACCAGATTTTCTCCTTTCTGCATAAAAGGGATACAGGACTGGACTGCAGGGGTCTCAAAGGCGCCAAGTACAGATTCAAAAAGTAAAAGGCCGCAGATCATGGCAAGACTGTTTTCTTCTCTCATAAATACCGCTGCTGTCAGTACGCCTAGACCGGCCAGAAAATCCAGGCCAGCCATAATATTCCGTTTGTTACCCCGGTC
>DWYL01000152.1 GCA_019118685.1 Candidatus Blautia merdipullorum | reverse complement strand
ACTTCCACTGTATTCCATGATGAGAAGATAATTATCTACATATTTCAGTTCATCTTCAAGACGGATCATCTCCCGATCCTGATGCATAACATTCTGAAGCAGAGCATTCAGAGAATTTACCAGGGGGACCACATTGTCAGCATGCTGCATCTTTGCCATCCAGGCAACATTATTTAGTACGTTTGATATGAAATGAGGATTGATCTGTGCCTGGAGAAAGGCAATCTCATTCAGTCTTTTCAGTCGTTCTTCTTCAGCGACTCTGTCCATCAGTCTTTTAATATGTATTACCATATGGTTAAATGTTCCTCCCATCCGGCCTACTTCATCGTTATTCTTTACCTGATAACAGACTGTAAGATCTCCTTTCGCCACAAGTTCCATTTTGTCTTTTAATACAGTAATTTCCGTAGTAATCCTGGAAACAAAAAAGGCCGCTGCAACTCCGGCAACAATGACAGCTGCGGCAAGAAATATTCCTGTTAAAAGTGCGGTGCGCTGAATATCTGTCAGATACACTTCCGAAGGAATCGCCATAAAAAAAGTCCATCCCACATCTGATGCTGTATACGTATTTGTGACAAAACCTTTATTCATACCTTCAATATCCTGTATTTTTTCTTCATCGCTGGAATATATGATCGATCCCTGTTCGTTCACCACCTGAAAATAACTGCCCGCCGGAAGATTTGCGGAAAACATAGTGTCAATCACACCATAATCAAAATACAGAATCACATAACCGGTAATCTCTCCGGAAGCATTCAGAATTCCCCTGACAGCCGGCAGAACATAATCACTGGATACTGTGGACTTCAGATTTTCCAGATGAAGTGGTTCCATCATGACCATAGAATTTTTCAGCTTTTCCTGATCCAGTGCTTTTACTCCTTCATACAGTTCCTGCTTATCCTGTATAATATGGCTGGTAGAAAAAATACAATCTCTATTTGCAGCCACCGCCGTTCCGGATATATAGTACTTATATCCATTCATACTTTTTATATACTCCAGGATTTTCCGCCGATTCTTCAGATATTCCATATTCCACTGGCCATTTACCATTAGTTCTCTTTTATTCAGATTTTCTACCGGATCAATAATATTCGGCTCATTAGCGGCAATTACAGTTGCCATATAAGATGTATCTGTCAAAAGGTACTCAAAGGCATGATAAGCGTCCAGCATGGTACTCTCAGATACATTTTCCAGGTAAGTATCAGAAAGCTTCCGGCTGGTATCATACCACATCACAGTAATAATACTTCCTATAAACAAAAAAATTGCCAGCAAAGCCATCAAAATCTTATTTCGGATCCTCATGCGCCACCTCCCGGACTGTGTTCATGATAATATTATAACTAATATGCGTCAAAAATTTATACTCACTTTTTAAGCTTTACTCCATTTTTTTGACCTGTTAAAGCAAATACGCACAAAAAAGACCGGCACCATATACCAGCGCCAGCCTTTTCTCATTTTTAAGATTCTTTTCTTTAATACAGTATTATTCCTGTCATTCTACAACTCTTCCAGGTACAGATCCAGCACTACCCCTTCCGGTATGGTATACCCGCACTTATCGCATACGCTGTCTCCCACAGTCTGGTTTTCCCGCTCGAATACCTCTATCCCGTCCCTGGCTCCACATATCGGGCAATCGATTTCTCTGATCATCGTCATTTTTCTGACGTCCTGACAATCTGCAAACGCGATCATTCTTCTTCCTTCTTTCTCACTGGCGGCGCGGATTATTATGCCGCCCGTTTACGCTATAATCCCAGTTTCTCAATGATTCCTTTCAGTGCGGTCCTTACCGGAGAATCCTTGGGAAGCTGTACGGTAGGACGGCCTTCGCAGTCGAAGCGGTAAACGTCCTCGTCCTGTGGAACCACGCCCAGAAGCTCCAGATTCTGCTTTCTCACTTCCTCCATGGTTCCTTCATCCAGCTTTCCTTCCGGCGCGCGGTTGACGATCAGCCCTACCTTCTTCGGATGAAAGTCCAGTTCTTTCATCAGCGCCGCGATCCTTCCCGCCGCCTGTACGCCTCTTCTGGAACAGTCGCTTACCAGAATGGCAATCTCCATATTGGGAAGGATTCCCCTGCTGATGTGTTCCATCCCAGCCTCGTTATCCACTACAATATAAGGATAATGGCTCTGCAGTTTCTGGATCTGTGTCTGCACGATCCCATTTACATAACAGTAACATCCCTGACCCTGGGAACGTCCCATGATCATCAGATCATAGTCGTCTTCTTCTGTCAGCGCGTCGTCCAGCCTGCATTCCAGCCAGGCGGCCTTTGTCATTCCCGCGGGAATTTTATACCGGGGATCCGTTCCCGCCCGCTCTATCTCTTCCCGGAGTTCTCCAAGAGTCACTCCCGCTTCCACGCCCAATACTTCATTAAGATTGGAATTGGCGTCTGCGTCCACCGCGAGCACCGGCTTCTTGCCGGACTCACAGAGATACTGGATCAATAGACCGCAGAGTGTTGTTTTTCCTACTCCGCCTTTTCCTGATACTGCAATAATATG
>DWYL01000151.1 GCA_019118685.1 Candidatus Blautia merdipullorum | reverse complement strand
AGCTTTTCCACATAATCCAGGATCTTTTCCAGTTCTGTCCGCATTTCTTCCCGTTCATCCTCAGACATGGAAAGCTTTGCCAGGATCTCTATATTTTCCATTACTGTATCATCAATTCTCTGTGCGCTCATTGTTTCGCTCCTCTCTAGGGCTCCAGCCTTGTTAAATCTCTTGGGAATAAAGTAGTCTCCCGTATGTTGTCCTCTCCTAAAAGCTGCATGGTCAGTCTTTCCAGGCCGATGCCCAGTCCTCCATGGGGAGGCATGCCGTATTTAAAAGCATCCAGATACTGTTCCAGTCCTTCTTCGCTCATACCCTTTGCTGCGATCTTATCTTTCAGCATCTGATAATCATGGATCCTCTGGCCTCCTGTAGTGATCTCCAGTCCCTTATACAGCAGGTCAAAGCTTAAGGTATAGCGGCTGTCTTCCGAATCATCCATAGCGTAGAAAGGACGTTTCTTAGAAGGATAATGGGTGACAAATACAAAATCTGAACCCCATTCTTCCTGGAAATATTTTCCGATCAGCTCTTCCTCCTCCGGTTCCAGATCAAAAGGCGCCCGGATCTTTCTCTGGTATTTTTCAGAAACCAGTTCCTTTGCTTTCTGGAAAGTTACACAAGGAATTTCTTTGATCTCAGGAAGGGTTACCGTTAAGATATCCAGTTCTTTCCTGTATTCTCTGTTCAAAAGATCCATGGTGTATTTCAAAAATCCTGTCTCCATCCGGCAGATATCGTAAAAGCTGTCAATATAACCCATCTCAAAGTCCAGGCTGGTATATTCGTTCAGATGTCTTCTGGTGTTGTGTTTCTCTGCCCGGAATACAGGCCCGGTCTCAAATACCCGGTCAAACACACCTACCATCATCTGTTTATAAAGCTGGGGGCTCTGCTGGAGCACTGCTGGATGATGGAAATATTCCAGCTTGAAAAGGTTGGCGCCGCCCTCGGCACTTTTTGCTCCGATCTTGGGGCTGTGGATCTCTGTAAAGCCCTGATGATACAGGAAATCCCGGAAACCTCTGGTGATTCCTTCCTGAATACGGAATTTCGCCCTCTCTCTTACATTCCTTAAAGAGACAGGGCGCATGTTCAGTTTGGCTTCCAGGGACGTGTTCAGGTTCCACTTTCCTACCGGCAGGGGCAGAGGCTGGTCAACCTTAGACAAAAATTCTGTTTCCTTAATCCTCAATTCCTTTCCCTGGGGAGCTCTCTCTTCAGTTTTCACAGTTCCCGTCACACGGATACAATCCCCTTCATGAAACTCCTTCAGATCCTCTCTGGAGACGCCTTCCTCCCAGACCGCCTGAAGAAGCCCTTCCCTGCTTCTAAGAATCACAAACCCAATCTCCCCCATATCCCGAAGACTATGGACCGCCCCCTCCAGACAGGCAGTATCCCCCTCCGCCTTCTCCAAAAACTTCTCATATCCAGACTTTTCTCTCTCAACAATACCCTTAATATATTCCATATCCCATTTCCTTCCTTTACCAAAAACTATCCTTCCCAAAAAAAGTCCGAAATACCCAGAAAAATCCAGATACTTCGGACAGGATATCTTTGATTACATCTTCGTAATCCTCTTAATCGCCTCTATTGTGTTTTCATAGGTGCCGAAAGCACTTAACCGGAAATAGCCTTCTCCGCAGGCGCCGAAACCGCTTCCAGGAGTTCCTACCACATTCACCTCATGGAGAAGCGTGTCAAAGAACTCCCAGGAGGTCTGATTACCCGGCGTTTTCAGCCATACATAAGGAGCGTTTACACCGCCGCTGACCGTATAGCCTGCGTCTTTCAGACCATTATATATAGTATGCGCATTTCTCATATAATATGCAACCTGCTCCTTTACCTGGGCTTTTCCTGCTTCTGTATACACAGCAGCTCCTGCTTTCTGCACGATATAAGGAGCTCCGTTATACTTGGTCCCGTGTCTTCTGGCCCAGAGGTCATTTAAGGAAACTCCTCCGGATTTCAGATCTTTCGGCACTACCGCAAATCCCAGACGGACGCCGGTGAATCCCGCATTCTTGGAAAAACTTCTCAGCTCAATAGCACAGGTTTTTGCTCCTTCACATTCATAAATGCTGTGAGGCACGTCCTCCTCAGTGATATAAGCCTCATAGGCCGCATCGTAAATGATCAGACTGCCGTTTTTATTGGCGTAATCCACCCAGCCCTGAAGCTGTTCTTTACTGATCGTAGAGCCTGTAGGATTATTTGGAAAGCAGAGATAGATCACATCCGGGGTTTCCTTTGGAAATTCCGGGGCAAAATTATTCTCTGCCGTACAGGGCATGTAGATCATACCGTCAAAATTCTGTGTCGTCTTATTATAATTTCCTGTTCTTCCCGCCATAACGTTGGTATCTACATATACGGGGTAAACCGGATCGCACACAGCAATCTTATTATCCAATCCCAGGATCTCCTGAATATTTCCGGAGTCACATTTCGCTCCGTCAGATACGAAGATTTCTTCTGGATCAATGTCACAGCTGCGATCCTGATAATCATTTTTCGCAATAGCCTCTCTCAGGAAAGCGTAGCCCTTATCCGGCGCATATCCGTGGAAGGTCTCTGCATGAGCCATCTCTTCCACAGCTCCGTGAAGAGCCTCAATGATCGCCGGTGCCAGGGGCTGTGTCACATCTCCGATTCCCAGTCGGATGATTTCTTTTTCCGGATTTTCCTTCTGATATGCTGCGATTTTTTTTGCAATATCAGAGAACAGATAGCTTCCAGGAAGCTTCAGATAATTCTCATTAATAGTAAACATATCACATTTCTCCTTTAACATTCGTCATAGATCAACGTCAATATCATCTGGGCAGTTTCTACCATATTCGTGCCGTTGTCCATGCTGCATTTCTGAATGTAGCGATAGGCCTCTTCTTCTGAAAGATGATTACGCTCCATCAGCAGGAACTTGGCGTTCCTAATATAGTTTTCTTCTTTCTCCGTCCTCTTCCTTGGTTTTTTCCTGTCTTTTTTATACCGCCGTTCTACCTGGCTGAGGACCATTTCCACGGTATTGACTAAATCATATATTTTCACTGGCATAGTCACGGCAATGATTCCGCTTTCTGCCGAGCTTACAACATTTGCTGATCCCATCAGCAGCATTTCAAAATATTTTGGTATACATTCATACAACTGGGTATAATGCATATCCGGAAGTTTATAGCCGCTGATGATCAGTCCTCTCTGATCTTGATTTGCCTCGATTAAAGCTGCGGAAGCGGTACAGCAGGATACTACATTTTCAAATCCATGGTTCATCAGGATCTTTCGTATCCGCTTTGCATCTTCAATCTTGGGTAATGCCACAATGATGATGCTCATATACTGCTCCCTGCCTTTTCTTTAATTCTGCGAGTACCTTATAGCAGACATCCTATAGGATGTTTGCATTGCCGATTAAAAAATATTTAAATCTGGTACAGATACTGTTCCAGTTCCCATTCGGAAACCTGCTTCATATAACTCTTCCACTCTTTTCTCTTGCCTTTTTTATAATGCTCCAGAAAAGATTCTCCCAGCATCTCCTTTACCCAGACATCTCTTCCCATCTCATATAACGCATCGCTTAAATTTTCCGGCAGGGCTTCGATACCCTGATTATTTTTCTCTTCTTCGGACAAATCCCGGATGCTTCTCTTCAGTTCAGCAGGTGCCTCCAGTCCCTGTTCTATACCATCAATACCTGCTTCCAGACACAGGGCAAATACCAGATAAGGATTTGCGGAAGGATCCGGACTTCTCAGCTCAATAGCCTTCTCTTCTCTCATACCCTGGCATACCTTTATGAGTGCTGTCCTCTGGGTAGAGGACCAGGTTACATCTGAGGGTGCTTCAAATCCCGGTACCAGGCGTTTGTAGGAATTCACCAGAGGATTGAAAACCGCTGTCATACCCTTGATATGTTCCAGCAGCCCGGCGATAAAGGAATATGCTTCTTTACTCAGTCCCAGACTGTCCTGGGGATCTTCAAATATATTTTTCCCGTCCTTGTAAAGAGCCATGTTGATATGCATACCTGAACCGTTTACCTCGGATCTTGGCTTTGGCATGAATGTGGCGTGGAGCCCATGACGCTTTGCCACAGTGCGGACCGCCACCTTAAAGGTCATCAGCTTATCCGCTGTGTCCATCACATCTGACATGGTAAAATCAATCTCATGCTGACCGGGAGCGATCTCATGATGGGAAGAAGCTACTTCATATCCCATATCCTCCAGAGTCAGTACAATGTCTCTTCTGGCATTCTCCCCCAGGTCCACCGGACTCAGATCCAGAAAACCGGCTCTCTCGTGCGTCAGGGTAGTAGGAGAACCATTATCATCGGTATGGAAAAGGAAAAACTCACATTCCGGATTTACCTTAAAAGTATATCCCTTTTCCTCAGCTTTTTTCACAGCGTTCTGAAGAATATATCTGGGACTTTCCTTATAAGGTGTCCCGTCCGCCTTATAAATATCGCAGATAAATCTGGCTACCTTTCCCTGCTGGGGTCTCCATGGAAGAATGCAGAAAGTATCCAGATCCGGGTGGAGGTACATATCCTCCTCTTCGTTTCTATAGAAGCTCTCCATAGAAGAAGCATCGATCACACATTCATTATCCATAGCCTTTTCCAGCTTGCCGAAAGGAATCGCAATATTCTTCATGGTACCGAACATATCGGTAAACTGAAGACGGATAAATTCCACGTCTTCTTCCTCTGCCATATGCAGAATATCCTCTCTGGTGTATTTCGCCATAATGACCACCATGTCCTTTCTGAATTAATCAACAATCCCGCTTAAGGCAGCGGGCAGCCGGCCCTGCATTCCTATTTAGCAACAGGATGCTCTGGCCTTTTCATCACATAGGAAAGTCCAGCGGATTTTCTTATGTAATGAAAAAGGGCGCACTTACTCAGGTCCCCGCCTGAATAAGAACGCCTTTGTCCTTCATGGGTGGTATTATAGCAGTGTAAAATTGAAAAGTCAAGATATGGCCTGGGAAATTATTCGTATTTTTGCAAGACACTCTTAAAGGATCTTCAAAATATCTTGAATCCTGCAGCCCAATGTGTTATATTGAGAATAGAAAAAGGGAAACCATAGAAGCGGTCTACCCTCAATGGTAACTAAATTTAACGCTTTATAGCGTCAGCCGTCACTGTTGGCAGTAGTGGCGGCTACTTTCTTTTATCCTTGAAAATCTCATATACGAGACCAACAAGGGCAACAATGAATATTAAAAGCTGAATCAAATCAGCATATGTAACATACATTGGCATCGCCCTCCTTTCTTTCGTCTGGAGGGTTCGCCCCTCCGGAAATCGGAGGGTAAGCCGCCTGGCTCTATGGTTTCCCGTGTTCCTATTCTACCATGCAGCCTCTATTTCTTCAATCTTGTTTCTGCAATTTGCATATTGAAAACAAAATCCGCATATACTATAATGCCCATAGGCAAAAAGATAATGCAAGTCCATTGTGGACGACAGCGAAAAGCCCCGGTGTTCCAGCACCGGGGCTTTTCTATTCCCTTTTTTGGAGTGGCAGGGCTTATGTCCACAATTTTATACGGTATATCCCATCAAATCTTTATCTACCGCCTCTGCCGCTTTTCTTCCCTCTGTAATAGCCCATACTACCAGGGACTGGCCTCTGTGCATATCTCCTGCTGTGAATACTCTGGGCACGCTGGTCTGGTATTCATCGGGTTTTGTCAGCACGTTGGTCCTTGGATTCAAGTCTACTTTGAAAGCGTCTGTCACATATTTCTGGCTTCCCAGGAAACCTGCTGCGATCAGCACCAGCTGGGCGTCAATGACTTTTTCTGTGCCTTCCACCGGAACCATGTTCATACGTCCTGTCTTTTCGTCTTTCTTCGGCTCCAGGCTGACGATTTTGGCTTTCTGCACATTGCCTTTATCGTCTTTTAAAAACTCTGTCACAGTTGTCTGATAAATTCTGGGGTCTTTCCCGAAGACTGCAATGGATTCCTCCTGGCCATAATCGGTCTTCAGCACTCTTGGCCACTCCGGCCATGGATTCCCGGGAGTTCTGGTTTCTGAGGGCTTAGGCATCATCTCCAGCTGAGTAACGGATTTTGCTCCCAGGCGGATAGCAGTTCCCACACAGTCATTTCCCGTATCGCCGCCGCCGATGACCAGCACATGTTTTCCTTTCGCAGGGATAAACTGGTTGTCTTTAAAATTAGAATCCAGAAGGCTCTTGGTCACAGATTTCAGGAAGTCTACGGCAAAATAGATGTTTCCCGCATCTCTTCCCGGCACCTGGATATCTCTTGGATTGGAGGCTCCGCAGGCCAGGACTACCCGGTCAAATTCTTTCAGAAGTTCCTGGGCTTTCACATCTTTTCCTACGTCCACGCCGGTCTTGAAGACTACTCCTTCTTCTTCCATGAGCTTCACTCTCCGGTCAATAATGGATTTGTCCAGCTTCATGTTGGGAATCCCGTAGCGGAGAAGTCCTCCTACCCGGTCATTTCTCTCAAATACCGTTACCCAGTGTCCTTTCCGGTTCAATTCCTGAGCTGCCGCCAGTCCGGAAGGGCCGCTGCCTACTACAGCCACTTTCTTTCCGGTACGCACAGGAGGCACCTGGGGAACTACCCAG
>DWYL01000150.1 GCA_019118685.1 Candidatus Blautia merdipullorum | reverse complement strand
GTAGGAAAATAAAAAATATGTGAGAATAATTTTACCAAATAACAAGAGAAAAGGAGGAAAAAGAATGAAAAAAAGATGGAAGAAACTGTTGAGCGTAACTTTAAGTGCCTGTATGGCAATGCCCTTTATTTCTGCGGTACCGGCGGCAGCGGAATCGAAAAAAACAATCAGAGTCTGGTACTGGGAAGACAATGACGGCTCTTATGAGGAGGCGTATTCTACCTGGAGCGAACAGTATCCGGATGTAAATTTGGAATTGGAAGCAATTCCATGGAACAGCTATCATGACACGCTGATTGCAGCGGCGGCTTCAGGAGACCTTCCTGATGTGTACAAGATTCAGCCGACCTGGATTCCTGAGTTGGTAAGCCTGGGGGCAGTGGAAGGTCTTGATGAGTATATAGATTCCTGGGAGGATAAAGACACTATTCCGGAAAGTATGTGGGAATCCGCAAGGGCAGGACAGGAAGAAACTTACGCATGGCCGCACAGTCTGGTAGTTCTGTATCTGTACTGCAGGAAATCATATTTTGAGGAAGCAGGCCTGGAATATCCCGAAACGATGGACGAGTTTTATGAGGCGTGCGAAAAGCTTACGAAAGATACTGACGGGGATGGCGCTACAGACGTATATGGATTCAGTATGAGAGGAGCAAGAGGCGGACATTTCATGTGGGCAGGACTTACATTGAATTCCGGAACAGACTTTTTTGACAGTGAAGGAAATGTTGCTTTAAACACACCGGAAATGGTAGAAGCAAATCAAAAATATCTGGATATTTACTTAAACGGATGGGCTCCGAAAACAGCGCCTACAGATGGATATACAGAAATTGTACAAAATTTTGAAAGCGGCGTAACGGCTATGTTGATTCACCATCTGAATTCGGCAAAAGAAATCACGGAAGTTCTTGGAGATGATGTGGATGTAGTGGCGCTTCCGGAAGGAGATGCGGGCAGATATCTTCCAAGTGAGCCATGTCACTGGGCACTCTCTCCAAACAGCGAAAATAAAGAGGAAGCAGTGAACTTTCTGAAATATTCTACAGGAGAGGAAGCGCATAAAGCGCTGTGCAAAAGCGCCGGTCTTGTTCCTTTCGTATCGCCGGTTACAGAAGATCCGGAATTTACAGAAGATAAATTCTGCGCGGCATCAATGGAATATCTGGATGATGTGAAAACTTTCCCTGTAGTAAATACTTTTGGAGACTGGTCTGAGACAGTCTGGCCGCAGACAATGCAGCGGGCTATGATGGGTGAAATAGATAGTGCGGAAATGATAGAAATTCTGGCGGACAACCTTGCAGGAGAATGAGGGATTGTTGGGGCTGTCGCACTGCTAATCACTTAGTGCGGACAGCCCCTGGCTTTATTTTTTGATATTTCAGGGGGATACATTATGAAATCAAAGAAAAAATTTCAATACCAGCCCTATCTTCTCCTTGCTCCCGCTATTCTGATCGTGGTTCTTATTATTGGATATCCGGTGGTAAGGGCAATCGTTTTAAGCTTATATAAATATAACCTTACAGATCTTCAGGGAGTGGAGTTTGTAGGACTTCAAAATTACATTGACATTTTAACAAATGACCCCGCTTTCTGGCCGGCTTTTAAAAATACGGTAATCTGGGTGGGAGTTACAGTAGCGGCACAGCTTTTATTGTCTCTGCTGTTGGCGAATATTCTGAACAAAGCTTTTTTGGGAAGAGGTCTGGTACGCTCGGTGGTACTGATTCCATGGGTAACCCCCTGTGTGCTGATCTCGCTGATGTGGGCATGGATTTTTAACGGAAACTATGGTGTTATGAATGAAATCCTGAAAAGACTGCATTTGATTGACGAAAATATAGCATGGATCGCACAGCCGGATACAGCTCTTTGGGTACAGATTCTTGCTATGATATGGCAGGGAATTCCGTTCTTTACCATTATGATCCTTGCGGCTATGCAGTCGGTGCCGCGGGAACTATATGAATCGGCAAGTGTCGATGGAGCTTCCCGGATCAAACAGTATTTTCATATCACTCTTCCCGGCATTGCTTCTACGATTGTTTCCACTGTTATGATCCGTTTGATCTGGGTATTTAGTAATGTGGACATCATTTATACTATGACAGGAGGAGGACCGGGATACAGCTCTCTGACACTTTCGGTATATACCTATCAACAGGCGCAGAAGTCAATGAAATTTGGATATGGAAGCGCTGTAGCAATTATTGGCGCATTATTTATGGCTGTAGTAATTTTTATTTATCTGAGACTTACAAGAGAACAGGGAGGTATGATAAGCAAATGAGAGAAAAAAAGAGTATATGGACGTTTTATATACCTCTCGTATTTTTCATGGTGGTAGTTCTGTTTCCGTTTGCCTGGATATTTTTGACTTCTTTAAAAGAAGAGAAAGAAATGTTTTCTGCAGAATTCCATTTTCTTCCTTTGGCGCCTACACTGAACAGCTATCGGGAACTTTTTGAGAAGACGGATTTTCTTCAGAATATGTGGAACAGCCTGATTGTTTCTTTTGCTACGGTGTTGATTGCGGGAGTTGTTTCTTTTCTGGCAGGCTATGCTCTTTCACGGTATCGGTTTAAGATGAGGAACGGTTTGATGTATTTCTTCCTGCTTCTTTATCTTGTTCCAAGCACCTTGTTATTGATTCCGCTGTATACGATTTTTAATAACATGGGGATACTTCATACGCGGCTGTGTCTGATTATTGCATACAGTACATATTCTATACCTTATGCGGTATGGCTTACGACAGGATTTATCAATCAGGTTCCTTTTGAACTGGAGGAAGCGGCGGCACTTGACGGATGTAATCTTTTTCAGAGGATGACCAGGATTGTTCTGCCTCTTTTAAGACCGGCAATGGTGGCTTCTTTGAGCTTCATCTTTATTACATCATGGAACGAATACACTTATGCCAATATGTTTACAAACAAACAATCCAGAACAGTGACTGTGGCCTTATCCAACTTTATGTCACAGTACAATATCCGATGGGATCTGATTACAGCAGGCGGAATTATCGTAGTCATTCCAGTGGTTATCATGTTTGTGATTGTACAAAAGGATCTGATTGCCGGATTGACAGCAGGAGGAGTGAAAGGATAGGTGAAAAAATGAAGAATATGGACCAGATATGCTATATAGTACATGAACCGGATAATGTTGCCACTGCCATGGCAGATATAGAACCGGGAAAGGTGTGCCTTACAGGTGAATGCGGCAGAACCGGAAATGAACTTACAGCGCTTCAGTCTGTTCCTTTTGGACATAAAATTGCTCTTAAAGATATGGATGAAGGGGAAGAGATTATTAAATATGGTGTCTGTATCGGACTTGTTACAAAGAAAATCAGAAAAGGAATGCATGTTCATCTTCACAATATGAAAAGTGCTTACGATTTTCGTTCGGCTAAATTGGATCCGGTAACTATTCATGCAAGAGATATTGAATATAAAGTGTACTAGGAGGAATGAAGGTGAAAGAAGAAATTTTGTGTCAGGGGTACCAGAGAAGAAACGGGGAAAAAGGCATACGGAATAAAGTGCTTATTGTTTTTACAGTGGAATGCAGCAAACATGTATGCCGTAAGATTGCCGAACATTTTCAGGATCTGGGAGAAGATGTGGAGACAGTGGGATCCCATTCCTGCCTTCATAATCAGGTAAATATCAGAAGACTTCTGAAATATTGTACGCATCCCAACGTAGGAGGAGTTCTGGCGGTGGGACATGGATGCGAGTACACATATCCTTCTCTGTTGGCAAAGACTGCAGAAAATACAGGAAGAGAGGCTGCTTGGTTTTATCAGCAGGAAGCTGGAGGAACTCAGAAAAGTATTGCAAAAGGGATATCTATTGTACAAAATATGCTGGAGAAACTGAAGGAAGTTCCAAGGGTTCCTATGTATATCAGTGATCTTGTAATCGGTGGAGAATGCGGAGGTTCCGATTTTACTTCGGGACTGGCAGGAAACGCGTTGGTGGGCAGTGTATTTGACTATATAGTGGATCATGGAGGAACGGCGATATTTGAGGAATTGAGTGAAGGAATCGGACTAAGGGAGTACCTGGCAGGACGGGGAATAAACGAAAAAGTGAAAACCGATATCAGAAACGCTTATGATAAAACCGTTGATTTTTGTTCTGCCTATGGTCAGTTTTCTATTGCCCCGGGAAATATGGATGGAGGTCTGACTACCATTGAGGAAAAAAGTATGGGAGCTATGGTGAAAAGCGGAAGGAGAGCGATCCAGAGTGTTTTGAAGATTGCTCAGACACCGATCCGCAAGGGCCTGCATCTTCTTGACGTGATTCCGGACGAAAAACTGGAACCGG
>DWYL01000149.1 GCA_019118685.1 Candidatus Blautia merdipullorum | reverse complement strand
ATGTGATGAAGTAAACGAATTGTCAGTTGAAATGAAAAAGATCGTTCCCAAAATGATGTGACTTCAGACTTGTTTTCTTAATCATACAACTGGCGTTTCTTTTTTTCAAGATTATAGATTCCCGATCTGTTCCCGGATGGCAAGGATCTTACGTACGGTGGAATTTCCCGCCAGAGTCCCATGCAAAGCCTCCGCATACCGCTGCACCTCTCTCTGTTTCGCTGTATACTTTTTCCTCTTCGGCTCATCGATCATCCCGTCTGTCCCTGTTGCCGCGCATGTTTCCATCTCCCGCTCCCTTCGGTAATTCACAAGGTCAATCACTTTTTCCCGTCCATAATTACGGATAAAACAACGCAGCTTGCACATCCGGTCCGAACCCGTCTCACTCCATCCCATAGGTCTTGAACTCATCCGCTCAGATAAAACGCTGCTCACATGTCCTTCCGCGCTGCACCCCAGTACGTGCTTATCATGGAATGCCCTCTGGATATACTCCCAGTTTCCAACAAGATATGTCCTGCAGTCTTCTACCGCGCGGTCGCTCCCTTCACAATGGTTCCGGATCCGGGTCAGGAGCTTTTTGGCTGCCAGAAGCTTATTTTTATAAATATACTTATAGAACCGTCCTTTTGTGACCCCTTCTTCATCCAGCGTATATCGGGCTACCCGGTTGATGTATTTCATCAGATGGAACCGGTCTGCCACAAGTCTGCTTTTACCTACATAGTTGACAGCTGCACGGATCCAGCTCCCGCCATCGCTGTTGATATAAACGCATTTCAGTACATCCAGATCATAGTGCTGCCGGATATAAGCATCTACAGATTCCCACAGGGCGGTATTCTGATCCGATCCCGCATAAAGTCCTCCAAAATAGAACGGTGAGATCAGCTTTCTCCTACCATTGCAGATCTCTTCTTTTCCTTCAAAGAGATAGACCAGCTTGCCGATAAAACATCCCTGCTCTTTTCCAGCTTTCTGCCGATGGATATGATCCTCATCCGCTTCGATATAAAGGTATTCGCAGGCTTTCTTTTCCTTTGGCGGCTCTTCCATCTCCGGGATCTCTTTTTCGATGGAGTGGACTTTGTTCATTACCGTCGTCTTTGTAATCGTCTGCCCATTTGTCTTTATTGATTCCGCGGCATGCTGGTAAGAATGGACTTCCGCTTCATTCAAAAGCTTTGCTTCTGCCGCTGCTGTAAATCTTTCTCTGTCCGGCAGGTGCATCAGTTCATCCAGGAGGCACCGGCTCTTTCCCGTCTGGTCTTTATACAGGGTATGCGTAAAGGTAATATCTCCTACAATGGAGATCAATGTCCTCTGTCTGCTCCGCTGCACAGTATAACTGCCCTTGCGTATCCCGCTGTCACGGATCATCTGGTCGGCATTCGTCAGTGCCAGACCGATAAAATCTGCCGCCATCTGATTACTCAGACTGCTGACCGTTTCCTCAAAAGTGGTAAATGAATCCAGGTGCTCCAGAAATTTCTCTTCCGCATTAAGTAAACCGCTGACAAGAGTATTGATTAATGTTATAATATCCATGAGTATTGGACTCCTTTCGGTTTTTATTTTTTCGTCGAAATCATTATACCTCAAGGAACCAATACTCTTTTCATTTATTTTTTTATCAACTGACTATTTCTTTACTCCAACGTCAGATGTGCTAATCTCCTGTCAATGAATAAGGCGTCGATAGATTGTAACGTATATCTAATCCATATATTCTTCGACTCCTGCAGCAATGGCTCCTGCAAGTATGTCCTGATACTCATCGCTGACCAGTTTAGCAGCTTCTTCCGCGTTGCTCAAAAATCCACATTCTGCAATAACCACCGGAACCTCAGCCCGTTTTAATATGTAATAAGAAGCATTCTCTTTTGCTTCCCTTGAATGCGAGGTATTAATCTCGTTAAGTGCAGATTGAAGAATCTTCGCAGCTTTTCTGCCTTCCACTGAATTCGTATAATAAAACACCTGCGGTCCTTTAACCTCCGGGCTCTGATAGCTGTTCTGATGAATACTTACCACAATCGAAGGCTGCTCTTCATTCATGATCCTGACTCGTTCTTCCAAATCCCCCTTATGCGTATCAGCCAGTCTCTCATCGGCTGTTCTCGTCATTATTACAGAGATTTTATTATCTTCAAGCAACTTTTTTATTTTTAAAGCTATGTTCAAATTTATTTCTTTCTCTTCAGCATTGTTTATTCCAATCTTTCCTGCATCAATTCCACCATGTCCGGGATCCAGAACCACTGTTCCCCTGTCATTAGAGACAGCCGCTGATGCTTCCCTGTTCTGAGCAATATGTTCCTGCAGTTCTTTCGACAAACTCTGACAGGCTATGATCATTACCAGCAACACTATAATGAGAACTACCGTTCCCGCTTTTCCACGCATAAAAACATCCCCTTTTCTACATATATAAAATGTATATGCAAAAAGGAGATGTTTCTTTCTGAGATGTCTGCAATTTACAGGCACTGCATTCTGGTTAATTCACATACTGCAAGATCAGGTCCCATATGCTTGAGCTTTCCATGCCGAGACTCCATTCTGCAACCCCGGCCAGATTGTTTGCCTTAATCACTTTCAGCTTTTCCTCCAAAGACTGATTATCTTCCAGCCATATCTTATATGTGCCTCCATCAGCTTCCCATTCCGCATAATTTTGTCCTGTTTCCTCATCCCACTGCGCCTGTACGCCTGCATCCTCTACTACCTGGGCCGCTTCGTCCATGCCATATGCCGAACTGCTTATCTTATTCGGATAATCTGCCGCTTCCGTTCCCGCCTCCTTTGAAAGCTCTTCCTCCGTCTTTGGCGTTTCAAACCAAAGTCTGGTAAAGAACGGTACTCCTGCGATCAGTTTGTCGGCCGAAACAGATTCCAGTGCATCTGCAATGCCATTTTCGAGATATCCGATAGACGCCACTGAACCAGCTTCATATGAACCATCTGTATGTTCATCATATCCCATTATCACAACATAGTCAGCAACGGTGCCCTGTTCTCCAATATCATAGTGTTCATTATATGGCTGCGGCACATAATTATCCACCGAAAATACCAGTCCATTCTGTCTGCATCGGACTGAAAGTTCACGTACAAACTGAATATAATGCGCCCCGCACTCCGAAGATACCAGCTCAAAGTCCAGATTGATCCCGTCTATGCCTTTTTCAATCGCTTCAGCAATTACCTGATTTATGATCTTAGTTCTCTTGGAAGTATAGCTGAGCACTTCATATGTTTCATCATAGGAATTAATTCCCCCATGAAAATCCCTCAGTACAGCCCACACTTCCAGATTAGACTGATGTGCGTAATTGACATAATTTGAATCAGCCAGTGAAGATATATTACCTTCTGTATCCGCGAGACTAAACCAAGTCGGAGC
>DWYL01000148.1 GCA_019118685.1 Candidatus Blautia merdipullorum | reverse complement strand
ATGTATCACAAACACTTTTATGAAACAAGTGTCCCATAGTATACAATACAAAAGGAGCTAAAATGTATCATATCAAAGATGATAAGCGAGCTTATAAATCCTCGGAACTTATATATGAAGCATTAATAACCTGCATGAAAGAAAAGGAATTTGATAAGATTTCCATTTCTGATATCCAGCGTGTTTCCTCTGTAGGACGCTCTACTTTCTACCGTAATTTCGATACCATGATCGATGTACTTTACTGGAAATGTGATTTAGAGTATAAAAAAGTCATGGAATCCTACGTAAACAAAGAATCCCATGAAAACAATGAGCTTGAATTTATGCTCCACTTTTTTTCCTATTGGATGTCTCACTACGAAATCCTTGATATGCTGATTGGCATTCAGCGCTATGACATCATCTCACAATGTCATTACAATAATTCACATATATTGTACGATTATTTTAAAAATATTTATTCTGCCCCTATACCTGATTTTAAATATCATATGGCAGTACGGATCGGCGTATTTGTGGGAGTATTGGTAGCCTGGATCAAAAATGGACGTAAAGAGAGTACGGAAGAACTCTTGGCTATACTGCAGGCTGACTTAGATTCGGTAAAGGGGACAGAAATCATTATTTAGAAGTCTGCATTTCTCTCCCAGAAACTGACTGCTTCATCGATCCAGCCTTCTGCCACAGTTCCTTCTCCCAGGCCGAACCCATGCCTCAGGCCGTCAAATACCTGGATTTCTGCGTCTGTTCCATTTTCCTGTATCCGGCTGATGTAATCTTTCATAGAGCGATAAGAAGCAATCCCGTCATTGGTTCCCACACAGGCATAAGTGGGCGGTTCATTGCCTGTCACATCTGAAAGGCCTGTATATTCCATGATCACGGCTGCCGGAGCCGTATATTCTTCCTCTCCGAATGCCGCTGTTCCATAGGATCCCAGCCAGGCCGCCATACGTGCCCCGGCAGAGCCGCCCCAAAGGGAGTAATCCGTCATATCAATCTGAAGTTCATCTGCGTTTTCATGGAGAAAGGCAATGGCTCTTGCCAGGTCTTCACAGGCCGTATCTGCTCCCGGCCGGTAGATCAGCGCAAAAGCATTGTATCCTTTTTTGGAAAGCTCCATTGCATGGGGAAAGCTGTCATGCATGGCGGCCACATAAACAAAACCTCCTCCTGCATTGATCACCGCCGTCTTTGCTCCCGGCTCTCCCCGGAAGAAAAACAGCCCTGTATTCTCTTTGTCAGGATCTTCTGCCTTTTCTTCGTCTGTATAAATGTCGTAGAAAATCTGCTCTCCTGACTCCACCTGATCTTTCAGATAATTTGCGATCTCCACCGTGCGGTCTGGATTCACATTGTTATACCAGGTCAGGATCTCTCCCACATCCTGAAGTTCCAGATCCTCATTGATCGTCCGGTCCACAGGGAAGATCAGTCTCCAGTAATCTCCAAATACCGGATCATTGATCACATCCATAACTTTTGTCTCTAAAGTATAATCTTCCTCATCACCGCTGCTCCCGTTCTCCCCAGTCTCTGCTGTCTCTGAAGGGTTTGCATCTGATGAATTTGTCCGGGAGCTCTCCTCTGTCTGGCCGCAGCCTGACAGAAGCAGCATAAAAGACAGAATCCCGGACAAAAGGGTAACCTTAAGACTGTTTCTGTGTATGTGCCATGTTTTTCCCATACCTCTTCCTCCTGATTTTTATCCTTCTGCAAATATACTGCCAAGCCACTGATCGTATCCGTCGATCCAGCCCCCTTCTGCTCCGAAACCATGGGGCATTCCCTCCAGCACCTGGGATTCCACAGGCACCCCTGCTTCTTCCAAAGCCTGGATACATTCTTCAAATTCTCCTACAAAAGGATCCCTGGTCCCGTATGCAAAATAGGTAGGCGGAAGATCGGACTCCCCGAACTTTTCCACGTCTGTGGAGGCTACACTCAGTCTTCCGTAAAAGGCATAGATCATGCCGCATGCAGAGGCGTCTGCCGACACTTGATCCAGCTCATCCGGAACATAGCTGTCATCTAATGCAGTCCCGTTTACCGTGCCGTCAAAATTCAGCAGCATCTCGCCGCTTAATATGCCCCCTGCGGAAAATCCCATAACTGCGATATCTTCCTGATCGATTCCGTATTCCTCTCCGTGGGGCGGAAGTCGGGATCATCTGCATAACCGCCATTGTTTTCCGTATACTCTGTCTCTGAAGGCATATTTCCTTCCTCCCACAGATAGAAGGTCTGGCGTGTCCCCGCATCCACCTGCCC
This sequence comes from Candidatus Blautia merdipullorum, assembly GCA_019118685.1. GTDB lineage: Bacteria > Bacillota > Clostridia > Lachnospirales > Lachnospiraceae > Blautia > Blautia merdipullorum. Next base: position 5,748 of record DWYL01000148.1, on the reverse strand, counting down.
ATGAGCTGCTGTCTGAATCTCACTGTTTTCTCCGGTATCGCTTTCTGTATTTTCCTGATCCAGTCCCAGGCTTTTGGCCCATTCTGTGATCTCCTGTGCATGTTCTTCTATGTTTTCTTCTGAAATACCCAGTCCGTTATTGCGGATCAGGGCTCCCGGCTGGATCTGGGATATGGCGCCGGCCAGTTCTTCCATCCTGTCTTCGCCGCTGACCACAAAGGGGATTATGGCTTTTGCGCCGAAATCATAAGCGTTCAGAAAGTCCTGTACACTGTCGGGAAGCTGATCAGAATCAAGCGATCAATACACTGCTGTCTGTCCCCATAGTTTCTGTTTCTTCCCTTTCCTGCCCCTGAGATGCTGTTTCCCTTCTTTCCTCAGGGGAGCTGCATGCGGCCAGCGACACTGTCATCAAAACCGCAAGTATCAAGCTGAATATTCCCTTCATTTATCAAAAACTCCCCAGTTAATCATTATATCTAAGCTGCTTATAATACTTTTATCCTGTCATAGCCGTCTCTTACTGCGGTCATGATCTTGCCTGCTTTGTTTGCGTCCCCGATCTCAGTCACATTGAAAAATCGTTTTTCCAGCATATCTCTCATACTATGGTCTGTATAAACACCGATGGCCAGGACCACAACATCGCATGGGATTTCCTCGCTTCTGCCACTTCTTGTGTCTGTCACTGTAACTGCCTCTTTGCTGATACTGTCGGCTCTTGTGCATGTATAAATCTCTGTTCTCTGTTTTTCCAACGCATTTACTGTTTTCGTCACATTAAAGTTAAAGATACCTCTGCCCGGTGCGGGAAGCATTTCCAGCACCTTCACAGAATTGCCCCGTGCAGCAAGGTATTCTGCAGTCTCCAGTCCGGTCATGCCGCCGCCTACTACAACGGCCTTTTTGTTCCGGATCTCGCGTTTTCCGGAAAGAACGTCATTTGCCATTACAGCCAAAGAAACTCCCGGAATATTCGGAACAACCTGTCTGCCGCCAACCGCCGATACAACGGCATAAGGCTTCAGGGCAGCCAGTTCGTCCAGTTTTTCTTCTGTAACCTCATAATTCAGCCATACTTCTATATTGGGATCTTTTTCAATCTGTCCTTTGAAATAACGGATAAGATTATCGATCCGGAACTTATCCGGGGCCTTATTTGCAAGCTGAAGAGCTCCTCCCAGTTCTTTTTCCTTCTCGATCAATATGACCTTGAAGCCCCGTTCTGAAGCAGTCAGTGCCGCCTGCATGCCTCCTGGTCCGGCCCCGATGATCACGACCAGTCCTTCACCCTTTGGAAGGAATTGATTATCTATTTCCCGTCCTGCCAGAGGATTGACGCTGCATCTCAGAGGCTGATGATCAATAGTAATCTGCTGCATACAGGTATTACAGGATATACACGGCCGTATATCCTCACTCCTGCCCTCTCTGGCCTTGTTGACCCATTCGGGATCTGCGATCTGCTGTCTTGCCAGGACGAGGAAATCCTGACATCCGCTTTCCAGTACTTTTTCGCCCTCTTCCGGTGTTTTTACCTCATTGGGTCCATAAACCGGTATGGTATCTACCACCTCTTTAAAATATGCATATATCTGGTTTCTCCACCCTGCTTTCATATCCGGAGTTCCCACTCTGTCTATACTGGTCATTGTAAGGTGGATGCCGTCGATACCATTCTGTGAAAAATATTTCCCAATACGCCTCATCTCATCTGCGTCAGCCTCACCTGGAAGGCCTTCCCCTTCAAAGGCGTTCAGCCTTACTGTAATGGGGAATTTGGGGCCGACTACTTCCCGGATCCCTTTTACGATCTCCACCACAATGCGGCAGCGGTTCTCCATAGAGCCTCCATATTCGTCTGTTCTGGCATTTTGGGCCGGATTCAGAAACTGATTCAGAAGATAGCCATGTGCGCAATGTATCTGGATCCCGTCAGCCCCTGCCCACATTGCAAATCTTGCGCCTTTTACAAAATATCTTTCTATTTCTTTGATCTCATCTACTGTAAGCTCTCTGCAGGGAACTGTATCCTTTGGCATAGAAGGGGTAATTGCGCTGCATGAGACAGGCTGATATCCGTCGTTGTACTCAGCTGTGGTTTTCCTGCCCGGATGATGGAGCTGTACAAACAGTTTGGCTCCATAAGCATGGACTCTTTCTGCAAAATGAGCCATAGAAAGCTGGTTCCCGATATTAAGCAGGCGAAGCTGACCCGGCATGGCAATACCGCCCAGTTCCGGGGGACAAACAGCGACATAGGAAGTAACAAGGGCTGCCGTTCCTCCCTTGGCCCTGGCAAGAAAATATTCCATGCATCTGGGCGAGACATTTCCGCTGTTGTCCCCCAGGGATTCGTCCATAGGTCCCATGGTCACTCTGTTTTTCAGTTCCACGCCATTTATTTTTCCTCTGCTGAAAATTTTGTTATACATGATTCTTCACTTATCCTTTCTGTTTAAAATTTTTCCGTCCGGTTAATCGTAATACTCCGGAACATGTTTCATCTTGCTCCACTGCTCCATATCATGGCTTAAGATCACTTTTCCTCCGGTTTCTCTTTCCAGTTTTCTCAGCTTTTCATGGGAAGCGTAATATTCTTTCAGGTCATACATAAAGTTTGCCGGAAGTGAGGGTGGTCCGTAATTCACTGCAAGACAGGTACAGATAGCCTGCATGATCCACATGCATATGGGACAGGATCACTGTACGGATATCCTCCGGCTTTAGTCCAAGAAGCCCCAGCTGGTATTCCAGTGTCTGTTCCGGCTTCTGGTAGTATGGATTTATCTCTTTAATGGACTCCGGCCAGTGCTCCGACATACCTTTTGGATCGCAGCCCAGATCGTATAATATCCGTCCATATCCTGGAACATCGTATTCCGTAGTTGCTCATCTTTCATTCCTCCCGACCCTTTTGTTTTCAAATTTGTATAATTATTTACAAATCCCTTCTGACTTTGTAAATAATTATAGAATATTTACAAAGTCAGAAGAATATCCAGTTGGTTTCCCGGTATATACCCAAAGGTTTTATTGGCGTATCGCGCAAAAAAAGCAGGAAACCGTTTCTGATTTCCTGCGGGTAATGCCGCCGGCAGCGGCAGTATTTGATTTTGAAAAAGCATCTTTATCCCTGTTTTTTCCGTGAACCCCAATGTCTGATGCCTGTTCCGATTCCCATTCCGATCAAGGAAATGGCTGCGCCTAGGGGGATCATTAGAAATTCCGGGAATTTTATTTTATGAAATGTGATCATATTGGCTGCGCTGAAGGTTCCATACTCCGCTAACATGTACAGAAACCCAAAAACAATCGTAAGCAGCCATTTCTTGCCTCCCCAGTAATTATTTTTTCCGATTATCAGAGAAATGACAAAAGTAGTTACCGGAAACAGTATCCACAAATACAGAATACTGTAGCCCATTGCATCTGAACCACTGTTAAAGAACCAAAAAGAAATAAGTGAAACGGCCCATATTCCCAGATATACAGCAATCAGGATTATGATGGATAGTCTGATTCTGCTTTTTACAGTGTTTGTGCTTTCTTCAAGGTAATTCAGATAGTCTGACTTTGACATAGGCTTTTCCTCCTTCAGCAAATGGTCAAGACTGATGTCATATAAGTCGCTCAGTTTTACCACACTAACGATATCCGGGTATGTCTTTCCAGTCTCCCAATTAGAAATTGTCTGTCGGCTGACATTGAGAACTTCAGCAACCTGCTCCTGTGTGAGATTTGCTTTTATTCTTGCCATTCTTATTTTTTCTCCTATATCCAATAGCCTCCCCCCTTATCTGCCTATATCATAGACAATGATTTGTCTCATGTCCATCAAAGTATTTTGACATCTAAGTTTTTTCTTGTCAAAATGCTTTTACATCCCTTTTTCCTTGTGAATTGCCGCATTTTGGATCTTCTTATAACCCATTCACAACATTTACAGGTTTCTCTCCCCTGATGATCCTCCCCACATTCTCCCAGATAGCTGCGTATCCTCTCCGGAAACTGGAAGCTGTGATTCCGCCGATATGGGGGCTGAATAATAACTTATTCTGGATTTCTTCCGGCTGTCTGAGCAAAATATGATCTTTCTGTACCGGTTCGTGGCTTAATGTATCCAGGGCCGCCATGGCCAGCTTTCCGGATTGCAGAGCATGGATCAGCGCCTGATCTTCCACCAGTTCTCCCCGTGAGGTATTTACAAAGTAAGAGCCTTCTTTCATTTTTTCAAAAAAGTTTTTATCGCACATCCCTTGGGTTTCCTCTGTCACTGGAAGGTGGAGACTTATGATGTCGCAGACTGCCAGCAGTTTTTCCAGGGGAAGATAGGCGGCTTTGTATTTTTTCTCTTCTTCTTCAGACAAAGGCTGTCTTTTATCTGGATCTGCCGCCCTTCCCGGACTCCCCGGTCGTTTAAAAGAACATTTTTCAACATTCCCTGCATTAGAAACAATGTCTGTTCTGCAACGGCTGAAGCGTTCATTCCCCGGCAGTTGCATACATAGATGCCTCTTTTTCGGGCAGCGCTCAGATCTATCCGGTTATAGGCCACACCTTCTGAATGGATCATTTTCAGATCCGGCATGTTCAGGATCAGTTCTTCCGGCACATATGCCATAGCATCTGCAATGATAACCTCTGCGTCCCTCATAGCTTTCAAATATTCCTCTGTGGATTTTCCCATGGGAAGACTTGCTTTCTGGATTTCTCCTGTTAAGGAATCCGGCGCAGGATACCGCTCCAGATTTTCTTCTCGTCCTATATGTAATATTTTCATAATGTTCCTCTATTTTTTGATCTTTTCTATCTGCTATTTTAGGAAAGAGAAGTTATCCTGTCAATCAAAGAAGGAGGAGGAAAGACCAGGCAGGAGCGGATGGAAATCCTGAACAGATTCTACAATAAAGCAAAAAATTTCCCGGCACACTGGAACTTCTTTTCAGAATCATGTATTCTTATAGAAAGAAAAGCTGGAAAGAAGGTACTTTATATCATGGAAATCCGTGTTCTCAGATATTTTTTGATGGTGGCAAGAGAAGAAAACATTACCAAAGCTGCCAGTCTTCTCCATATTACCCAGCCTACCCTCTCCAGGCAGATGATGCAGTTGGAAGAGGAACTGGGAGTGACGCTTTTTCACAGGAGCAAATACCGTATTGTCCTCACAGAGGACGGCATGCTGCTGAAAAGGAGGGCTCAGGAAATCATTGAGCTGGCGGATAAGGCGCAGCAAGAACTGTCGCATAAGACAGAGGAACTTTCAGGAGAGGTCTCTTTCGGATGTGCAGAAACCCGGAATATGACGTTTCTTTCCAGGAAAATGGCTGCCTTCCGAAAAAAATATCCTCTGGTCCACTACAATATTTACAGTGCCACAGCCGATGATCTGAAAGACCGGATGGAAAAAGGGCTGTTGGATATCTGTCTGTTTACCGAGCCTGTGGATATCAGTAAATATGAATTTCTCCGTCTCCATGAAAAGGAGGTCTGGGGTGTCCTTGTGCGGAAGGATTCTTCTCTGGCAGCCAAAGAATCTGTTACGCCCAAAGATCTGGCTGAAATGCCCCTTTTAATATCCCGCCAGGAAATGGTCCAGAACGAACTGGCAAGCTGGTTTGGAGATTATTATGACAAAATCATAGTCGCCGCAAATTATAATCTGATCTTAAATGCCGCGGATATGGTGAACAACGGAGTGGGGATCGCTCTGTGTTTTTACATTGAAAATATTTCTGATGATCT
>DWYL01000147.1 GCA_019118685.1 Candidatus Blautia merdipullorum | reverse complement strand
TTTTCTGTGGCTCAGATCGGCGAACTGATCTCCTTTATTAAAGGGATCAAACCGGATGTAATCTGTATGGTTGATAACTGCTATGGAGAATTTGTGGAAAGACTGGAACCCAGTGACGTAGGAGCAGATCTGGTAGTGGGATCCCTGATCAAGAATCCGGGAGGCGGTCTGGCTCCTATCGGCGGCTATATTGCAGGAAAAGAAGAATATGTAGAAAATGCTGCTTATCGTCTCACCTGTCCCGGCCTTGGAAAGGAAGTAGGCGCTACTTTAGGAGTGAATTCTGCTTTTTATCAGGGATTTTTCCTGGCTCCTTCTGTAACAGCCGGGGCTTTGAAGGGCGCTATTTTTGCAGCTAACATTTATGAACGGCTGGGATTTTCCGTAACACCGGACGGCAAAGAAGACCGTCATGACATCATCCAGGCAGTGACCTTCGGCACTCCGGAAGGTGTCATTGAGTTCTGTAAAGGAATCCAGGCGGCAGCCCCCGTGGACAGCTATGTGGAGCCGGAACCCTGGGCAATGCCCGGCTATGACAGTGATGTGATCATGGCTGCCGGAGCTTTTGTTTCCGGTTCTTCTATTGAACTGTCTGCGGACGGTCCCATTAAGCCGCCGTATACCGTATATTTTCAGGGAGGATTGACCTGGTATCACGCCAAGCTGGGCATTCTCATGTCCCTTCAGAAGCTGGCAGATAAGAAACTGGTAACCCTTCCGGAGGAATAGGAGCCTATATGGAAAAAAGAAAAATCTGCATTATCGGAGGAGGAGCTTCCGGACTGATGGCTGCCATTATGGCTGCCAGAGAAGGAGGGGAAGTGACTCTTCTGGAACATAATGAGAAAACGGGCAGGAAACTTTTGGCAACAGGAAACGGGAGATGCAATCTGACTAATATCTGCCAGGAGCCATCCTGCTATCACAGCCTGTCAGGTACTCTGGCCTGGGAGATCCTTCAGGGTTTTTCTCTCCAGGATACTATCCGCTTTTTCTCTCAGATCGGCGTTTACACGAAAAACAAAGAAGGCTATCTTTATCCTGCCAGCATGCAGGCTTCCAGTGTCCAGGAACTGCTGGAAATGGAAGCAAGATACCGGAAAGTAAAGATTAAATGCAGGGAACATGTAAAAGAGATCCGGAAAGAGGAACAGGGATTTCAGGTACTCACAGAAACCTGGAGTTATCCGGCGGATAAGGTGATCCTGGCTGCCGGTTCCCGGGCTTCTTCCATACAGGGGGCGGATGGCAGCGGGTATGAGCTGGCAAAAGCTCTTGGGCATAAGATCATACCCCCTCTTCCTGCCCTGGTTCCCCTGAAAGGCAAAGGAAATTGGTTCTCCAAATGGGCAGGCGTCCGCACAGAGGGACGGGTTTCTCTTATGGCAGAGGGACAGATCTTTGACCAGGCCCAGGGAGAGATCCAGCTGACAGATTATGGAGTTTCCGGAATTCCTGTGTTCCAGGTCAGCGGCAGGGCTGTGCGGCTGATCGGGGAAGGAGTGAAAGCGACCCTTCTGCTGGATTTTCTTCCGGATTTTGATGAAGCAGGATTGACGGCATTTCTGAAAACCCGACAGGATCAGTGTCCTTACAAATCTGTAAAGCAGCTTCTGCTCGGCCTGCTTCCTCAGAAACTGGCAGAAGTGCTGATGATGGGAAATCCGGATATTTTCCAACTGGCTCATAAGATCAAGGAATTTCCTGTAGAGATCAGAGGAAGCAAGTCCTATGACCAGGCCCAGGTATGCTCCGGAGGGGTGCCTTTGGAGGAAGTTGAGCCCAAAACCATGGAATCCAGGAAAGTGCCGGGCTTGTATCTGGCAGGAGAGATCCTGGATGCCGACGGCATCTGTGGAGGCTATAACCTGCAGTGGGCCTGGACTACAGGAGTCCTGGCCGGAAAAAGTGCTGCCTGCGCAGGCAGCCAAAGAGGAGAGGAGGAACTTCCATGCTGACTTTACAGCAGGTAAAACTGCCGATTTCTCATACCAGAGAAGATCTGGAGAAAAAAATAGTAAAGCTCCTGAAAATTTCATCTCAGGAGCTTCAGTCCTGGAAGATCCGGAAGCAGTCCCTGGACGCCAGAAAAAAGCCAGAGTTGTATTTTGTATACACAATAGATGTTTCCGTAAAGAAAGAAAACAGAGTTTTAAAAAAGGTTAACAATAAAAATATTATGTTAACTAATAGAAAAAAATTTTCCTATCTGACCCTTCCGGAGGGAGTCACAGAGAATGATTTGGAGACCTGCCGCCCGGTGATCATCGGAAGCGGGCCTGCCGGGCTTTTCTGTGCTTATTATCTGGCCCGTGCAGGACTGCGGCCCATTCTTCTGGAAAGAGGAGACGATGCAGACCGGCGAATGAAAAAAGTAAACCAGTTCTGGAAAACAGGAGAGCTGGATACGGAAAGTAACGTTCAGTTTGGAGAGGGAGGCGCCGGCACTTTTTCCGACGGGAAACTAAATACTCTGGTAAAAGACAGCCAGGGAAGAAATACCGAAGTGTTGAATATTTTTGTCCGGGCAGGTGCGCCGGAGGAGATCCTTTATGTTCAGAAGCCTCATCTGGGAACGGATCAGCTGGTTAAAATCGTGAAAAATATCCGAAACTATATCCAGGAACACCAGGGGGAAGTCCGTTTCCGCAGCAAAGTAACAGATGTTCTTATCGAAAAAGGAAAGGTCCGGGGCGTTGTTGTCAATGGACAGGAAGAAATTTTATCTCCTTTTGTAGTCCTGGCCTTGGGGCACAGTGCCAGAGATACTTTTTTTCTTCTCGAAAAAAAGAATATCCATATGGAACCGAAATCTTTTGCCGTAGGACTCAGAGCCGAGCATCCTCAGACGCTGATTAACCAGTATCAGTATGGAAAGGAAGATCCTGAAAATCTTGGCGCTGCGGCTTATAAACTGACACACCGTGGAAAAAACGGCCGGGGCGTTTACAGCTTCTGTATGTGCCCCGGCGGCTATGTGGTAAACGCGTCTTCCGAGCCTGGCAGGCTGGCGGTAAATGGAATGAGCTATCATGACAGAGACAGCCAAAACGCCAACAGCGCTTTGATCGTAACAGTGACTCCGGAAGATTTTCAGGGAGAGGGTCCTCTGGCTGGAGTGGAATTCCAGCGCAGACTGGAAGAAAAAGCTTATAAGCTGGGAAATGGGAAAATCCCTCTCCAGCTATACGGAGATTATCTCAGAAATCAAAAGAGTACTTCTCTTGGCCAGGTGACTCCCTGTATGAAAGGCGGATGGAATTTTGGAAATCTAAGAGAACTTTTTCCAGAACAGATCAATGAGACGCTGACAGAGGGAATCCAGGCTTTTGGCAACATTATTCCGGGCTTTGACAGAAAAGATATGGTATTAAGCGGTGTAGAAAGCCGTACTTCATCTCCTGTAAGGATTACAAGAGATGAAAGTTTCCAGTGCAATATTACGGGAATTTATCCCTGCGGAGAGGGCGCAGGCTATGCGGGAGGCATTACTTCCGCAGCTATGGACGGCCTGAAAGTGGGAGAGGCAATTGTGAAAAAAATCAGAAATTTATTTTAAGGCATATACATCATTTTCAAACTGTGCTACAATGAACCTGCGAAAACTTATGCCGAAGAGAGTATCGCAGAGACCAAAATGAAAAAAATAAAGGATATGGCAGAAGAGGACAGACCTTATGAAAAATGTCTGCGTTTAGGAGCCTGCTCCCTGAGTGACGGGGAGCTTTTAGCTGTTCTTTTACGCACAGGAACAAAAGGCAGCCCCTCTGTTGCCATGGCAGATGAAATTTTAAAGCTGTCAAAAGACAAAGGAGGACTTCTGGGATTGTATCAGTTAAGTCTGGCCCAGCTTCAGTCGGTAAAAGGCATAGGGAAAGTCAAAGCAGTTCAGCTTAAATGCATCGGAGAGCTTTCTAAAAGGATTTCCAGGACCTCGGCCTGCAGAGGACTTTCTTTCAGCCAGCCGGAAACAATCGCAGAATACTACATGGAACAGCTGCGCCATGAGGAACAGGAGCAGCTGTTCTGTATGATGCTGGACACAAAAAATCATCTTCTGGGGGAGGAAATGGTCTTCAAAGGTACGGTTAACGGTTCCTTGGCAAATCCCAGGGAGATTTTTCTGACGGCTGTTTCTTATCATGCGGTAGGGATTCTTCTGGTACATAATCATCCCAGCGGAGATCCCAGCCCAAGCCGGGCAGATTTGGACTTCACAGAAAGAGTACGCCGGGCCGGGGATATTTTAGGGATTCCCCTGATCGATCATATTATCATCGGGGATCACCAGTTTTTGAGTTTTCGCCAGCAGGGGATTTTTTAAAGACAGGAAAAAGGGGAACATGAAGATGCCGTTGCATAAAGCATTTGGAGTAGACCTGGGAAGCAGTTCTGTGAAAATTTACGCACAGGAACAGGATACTATAATAACGGAAAAGAACATGATAGCCATACGCGATCAGGATCAGGTCCTGGCTGTGGGAAATAAGGCTTATGAGATTTTTGAAAAAAATCCTTCTAATGTATCTGTGATTTCTCCTGTGCTCTGTGGGAAAATCGCAGATATCAATTGTACGGAAATGGTTTTAAAGGCTTTACTGGAAAATATCAATGCCGGAACTTTGCTGGGACATATACTCTACCTGACAATACCTTCGGATCTATCTGAGATTGACCGGAGCGCCTATTATACCATTGAAAATTCCAACAGAAAAAATAAAGTCTATATGGTTGATAAAACAATTGCAGATGCCGTTGGCCTGGGAATACCAATTCTCCATACCAAGGGTACGATGATCGTTGATATCGGAGCTCAGAGCACGGAGATCTCTGTGATCGAGCTTGGCAAAGTTGTGGTCAGCAAACTGCTTGAAATCGGCGGGAACCAGCTGGACGATGGGATTGTAAGTACCGTAAGAAAGCAGTATAATCTTCATATTGGAACCAGGACAGCCTGCCGCCTGAAATTGTCTCTTGCATATCTGAAAGACGGGAATCTGGAGGCCAGAAAAGTTGTTGGAGTGGACAGCTTAAGCGGCCTTCCAAGAGAAGAGATCATTCCTTCAGATGTGGTACACGAGACTATTACAGGACCGATCAGGACCATATGTGAAGAAATTCTTTTTTTCCTCGAAAGAATACCGCCACAGATACGAAAGAGTGTTGAGGATCAGGGGATTTTTGTTACCGGAGGCACCAGCCGGATTCCTGGCATGGAGTGGTTTTTAAAGCAGGAAACAGGACAGAAGATCCGTATGTCTGACTTATATGAACTCTGTACGATCTGCGGACTGAAGGAGGTTATGAAAGACCGCAGTCTGAAAAAATGGGTGAGATAACAAGAAGAAACTGAGGTTTTGAGAATGAAGAAAAAATTTAACTGGGTGATAAAAAGCAAACATATTTTGGTGATAATGATCCTTGTCTGTGTCAGCCTGATGGTATTAGCAGCTACAGTAAGCCTGCCTACAGGCCCTGTAAAAAGCATTTTAGGCTATGCAGTCATACCTTTCCAAAAGGGGATCAACAGTATCGGCACTGCTCTGGACGGGGCTACTGCCGGTCTTCAGAGCAGACAGGCCCTTTTGGAAGAAAATCAGGCTCTTCAGGAACAGGTGGATGACCTGACTGCCCAGAACAGTCAGCTGACACAGGATCTGGACGAATTAGACAGACTGCAGGAACTTTATGCATTGGATCAGCAGTACAGCGAATACGACAAAGTGGCGGCTGAAGTTATTGCTATGGATGACGAAAACTGGTTTTCAACCTTTACCATCAACAGAGGAACAGACGACGGGATCCAGGTAGACTGCAATGTGATCGCGGGAAGCGGACTTGTGGGGATCGTAACAGACGTTGGGAGCAACTGGGCGACCGTCCGCTCTATCATTGACGACTCCAGCAACGTCAGCGCTATGACTATGAGTACATCTGACAGATGCATCGTTTCGGGTGATCTTCGTCTTATTAATGAAGGAAAGCTTCAATTCATTCATTTAAAGGATGATGATGACCGGATACAGGAGGGCGAAAAAATCGTTACTTCCGATGTCAGTGAAAAGTTTCTGCCCGGGATCCTTATCGGCTATGTCAGCGAAATCGAAGAAGATCCAAACAACCTTACGAAAACGGGAACCCTTACGCCAGTTGTGGATTTTGAACATATCCGGGAAGTTTTGGTAATTAAAGAACTGAAACAGCAGAAAGGGGATTCATAAATGAAGATTAAGAGAACGGTTCTATATATTCTTGTGATTCTGGCTTGTTTTATTTTGCAGACAACCGTTTTCCAGACATTGGCCATCGGATCCATTGTGCCTAATCTGCTTTTGATAGCTACGATTTCTTTCGGCTTTATGCGGGGGAAAATCACCGGGATATGGACCGGATTTCTCTGCGGGATCTTAAAAGATCTTTTTTATGGCAATCTTTTAGGATTTTATGCTTTGGTTTATCTCTGCATCGGTTACGGAGCAGGATGCTGCACGAAGATTTTTTATGATGAGGAAATCCGTGTGCCTATGTTTTTGGTAGCTGTAGGAGATTTGATCTATGGACTGGCAGTATATGGATTTCAATTCCTTATGCGGGGCAGGATAGAAATCTTTTTTTATCTTCGAAGGATCATTATACCAGAGGCGATTTATACAGTGCTGATCACAGTGGTCCTGTATAAACTCCTCTTTATACTCAACAAAAAACTTACAGAACTGGAAATGAAAGAGAGAGATTCCTTTTGGTTAAGAAAATAAAAAAAATGATTAAACGAATAGGACTGAGAAGGACTACGGTGCTGGTTCTGCTCTTTGCCGTTCTTTTCTTTATACTTTTACAGAGACTCTTTTCCCTGCAGATCATACATGGGCAGGAATATGCAGATAATTTCAATCTGAGCATTACCAGGGAAAGAACGATCAAGAGCACAAGAGGAAATATCCGTGACAGAAATGGACAGCTTCTTGCCTATAATCAGCTTTCCTATTCGGTTACTCTGGAAGACAACGGCACCTATGACAGCACCAGAGAGCAGAATCTTACTTTAAATTATGTGGCCTATGAGCTGCTGAAGATTTTGCAGAATAACGGCGAAAGCACGGATATCAGTTTTTATATTGATATTGATGATAACGGAGAATATGTATTTACTGCCAGCGGCTTTACTCTGAACCGTTTTAAAGCAGATGTATACGGCGAGGCGGAGATTGATGCTCTGAAGGATGACCAGATCAATGCCACAGCACAGGAAATGATGGATTATATGTGCGGTGAAGACCGTTTTGGCCTTGTGAATAACGAAAATCCGTATACTTCTGAGGAATTGGAAAGCCACGGCCTTCCGGAATCCTTTACTCAGGAAGAAACCCTGGAAATTACAAAAATCCGTTATATCCTTTCCACCAATAGTTTTCAGAAATACATTCCTGTGACTATAGCCACAAATGTCAGTGAAGAGACAGTGGCAGAGGTCACGGAGCGGAAAGACAAACTCCAGGGAGTGGATATAGCAGAGGACTCTATCCGGGTATACGATGACGCGGAATACTTTGCAAACCTGATCGGCTACACAGGAAAGGCTTCCGCAGAGGAGCTGGAAGCTTTGAAGGAAGAAAGAGACGACTATTCAACTGACGCCATTGTGGGAAAATCAGGGGTTGAACAGATCATGGAGACCCAGCTTCAGGGACAGGACGGGTCAGAAAAGGTACTGGTAGACCGTATGGGAAAAATCCTGGACATTGATGAAGAATCCAAGGTGGATCCGGTTGCCGGTAATGACGTATATCTGTCTATTGACAAAGACCTCCAGAAAGCAGCTTATGATATTCTGGAGCAGAAAATAGCCGGTATTCTGGTGGAAAATATTATAAATGCCAAAACTTTTGAATATGTGCAGGGGATGAATACGGCAGACATCAAAACCCCTATTTACGATGTTTACTATGCTTTGATTGAGAACAGTGTATTGGATATCAATCACTTTGCAGAAGAAGATGCTACTGCTCTGGAACAGACCGTATACAATCTGTTCCAACAGAGACAATCCAGTGTTTTTTCTGAAATAGAGGCGGAACTTACCAGCGAAAATCCGGCGGCATTTGCAGATCTTTCTGCAGAGATGCAGGAATATCAGGAGTATATCGTAAATGACTTTCTGACAGATGAAACAGGAATTCTGTCTCAGGGAGCCATTGACAGCTCTGATTCTGTATACCAGGCATGGCAGGATCATACCATCAGCATGAAAGATTTCCTTACCTATGCCGCAGGAGAAAACTGGATAGATATTTCCAGATTTTCCGCAGAAGGGGAATACCTGGATTCTTCAGAAGTGTATTCCGCATTAGCTGATTACCTGACGGAATCCCTCAGCGATGACGAAGGTTTTTCAAAGATCATTTATAAATATATGCTCCAGTCTGACATGATTTCAGGAACTCAGCTGTGCCTTCTTCTTTACGATCAAGGTGTTCTGGAAGCGGATGAGACAACTTATAATGCTTTGGCTTCCGGATCCATGAGAGCCTACGACTTTATGATCAATAAGATTTCAAATCTTGAGATCACACCGGCTCAGCTTGCCCTGGATCCATGTTCAGGATCTGTAGTCATTACAGACGTAAAAACCGGAGAGACTTTGGCATGTGTTACCTATCCGGGATACGACAACAATCGTCTGGCCAACAACATGGATTCGGAATATTTCAATCATCTGCAGGAAGACCTTTCCAATCCTTTTTATAATAAGGCTACCCAGGAAACAAGAGCCCCAGGTTCAACATTCAAGATCCTTACGGCAGTAGCGGGGATCGAAGAAGGGATTGTAACCAACGGATACGGCGTGGTCTGCGACGGTGCCTTCCATTTTCCGAATTCTTCAGATTATGTGCTCTGTAATAATGGAATCGGCCATGGATATATGAGTGTTGTAAATGGAATCGCAAATTCCTGCAACGATTTTTTCGGCCAGGTGGGATATGATCTTGGAATAGATTCCAATGGGGTTTTTTCCGACTCACTGGGAATGGAAACTCTGACAAAATATGCGGAAATGTTCCGTATGAATGAAAAGTCCGGCCTGGAAATCGATGAAACGGCTCCGCAGATGGCATCTGTGGATGTAGTGCGTTCTTCCATCGGACAAAGTGATGCCAGCTATACTACTTCACAGCTTGCCCGATATGTAACCACCATTGCAAGCCGGGGGATCAGCTATGACCTGACCCTTTTTGATAAAGTTACTGATGCAGACGGTAATGTCTTGGAAGATTATTCCCCTGAAGTAAAAGGTGATCTGGACGTTTCAGACAGCACCTGGAGTACTGTCCATGAGGGAATGCGCGGCGTAGCTTCCAGAAATGCTGTTTTAAGCAGTCTGGATGTGGCAGTGGCAGGCAAGACAGGTACTGCGCAGGAAGATTTATCACGGCCTTCCCATGGCCTTTTTATCGGATTTGCCCCTTATGAGGATCCGGAAATCGCCATGGCCGTCCGCATTACTAATGGATACAGTTCAGGAAATGCGGTATCTGTTGCAAATGATATTTTCAGTTATGTGTACAATCTGGCAGATGAATCGGATATTCTTTCCGGTACTGCAAATACAGAGAATTTATCCAACGTACGGACCGATTAGACAGACGGCGTTCACAGGCCTTTGGATCGGCAGTCTGCAGAACAAGATACCAGAGATGCTTGAAAGGAAAATATCAGGAGGATGAGTTATGAGTGAGATTATTGTAGTGACGTCTGGAAAAGGCGGAGTGGGAAAGACCACAGTAACAGCTAATCTGGGACTTGGCCTGGCAAAAATGAATAAAAAGGTGGTAGTGGTAGATACTGACATCGGACTGAGAAATCTGGATGTGGTTCTTGGTCTGGAAAACAGGATCGTATATAATCTGATCGATGTGATCGAAGGCAGCTGCCGCATGAAGCAGGCTTTGATAAGAGATAAACAATGTGATACTCTTTATCTTCTTCCTTCAGCCCAGACAAAAGATAAAACAGCCATTACACCGGAACAGATGGTAAAACTTACGGAAGATCTCTCTGAAGAATTTGACTATATTCTGCTGGACTGTCCCGCCGGCATTGAACAGGGATTTAAAAATGCCATTGCCGGGGCCGACAGCGCAATTGTAGTGACAACTCCTGAAGTATCAGCTATCCGTGATGCCGACAGGATCATAGGCCTTCTTCAGGCAAATGAAATGCCAAAAATACAGCTGATTATCAATCGGCTGCGAATGGACATGGTCAAGCGTGGAGAAATGATGTCCGTAGAGGATGTTACGGAGATACTTGCTGTAGACTTGTTAGGAGCGATTCCGGACGATGAAGCAGTAGTGGTTGCTACGAATCAGGGGGAACCTCTCTGCGGAAAAAACTGTCCGTCGGGACAGGCTCTTGAAAATATCTGCAGAAGAATATCCGGGGAGGCGGTGCCTCTCATGGATTTTCAGACGAAGACAGGAGTGATTAAGCGGCTGTCTCAGATTTTCAGAAAATCTTAAGGAGGCATGGGTATATGAGATTTCCTGGCAGACGATCAGGCCTGGTTGCAAAAGACCGTCTTAAGCTTGTTCTTTCTTCAGAGCGGCTGGACTGTACCCCTCAAATGATGACTATGCTGAAGAACGATATGATACGGGCTGTGGATAAATATTTTTCTGTTCAGGATAAAAAGGTTGAGATCCGTTATATAAAGAACCGGAGTACTCTTTTGATTAAAATCCCTCTCCAGAGCGATATTGAAAAGTCCGCTCCGGGAATGTCTTTCTGGAGATAACATAAACTGTGATTGGATTAAGTTAACCATAAGAAAAAGGTGTTTTCATGATTAAACTATATAAATTACGCGACTATGATTTCAGACTGGTAATTGCTCTGATTATACTTAGCTTTATAGGCGTGCTTCTTGTAGGAAGCGCAGAGGCATCCCTCCAGAACCGTCAGCTTATGGGAATGATCCTGGGGCTGATCGTAATGGTAGTGGTTTCTTTGATAGATTTCAGCTGGATCCTGAATTTTTCATGGGTTATATATTTTTTGAACATCCTCCTTTTGCTGGCAGTACGGCTTTTCGGATCCGATGCCAACGGCGCTACCCGGTGGATCAGCATCGGCGGATTTCGTTTTCAGCCTACAGAGCTGACAAAAATTGTGATCATTATATTCTTCGCACGTTTTTTTATGGAGCATGAAGAAAACTTGAATACCCTGAAAACAATCCTTCAGTCTATTGTATTAATCGCTATTCCTTTGGTTTTGATATATATCCAGCCAGACTTGAAAAACACCATTACAGTTGCTATACTGTTTTGTATGATCATTTATATGGCCGGATTAAGTTATAAGGTCATTGGAGGGACGCTTCTGGTAGCTATACCGCTGGCTGTTGTCTTTTTGTTTATTGTCATGCAGCCAGATCAGACTTTAATAGCAGATTACCAGCGGAACAGGATCATGTCTTTCTTAAATTCAGAGGAAGACGAGTATTCCGATGATGTGATCCAGCAGGAAAATTCTGTAATGGCTATAGGTTCCGGGCAGCTTACTGGAAAAGGACTGAATAACAACGAGGTTTCCTCTGCAAATAATGGAGACTTTGTCTCTGAAAATCAGACAGACTTTATTTTTTCTGTGGCTGGAGAGGAACTTGGATTTGTAGGCTGTGCAGCAATTCTGCTTCTTTTGCTGTTCATTGTTTTTGAGTGTATACGGATCAGCCTGCGGGCGAAAGATACGTCAGGCAAGCTGATCTGCTGTGGCATGGGCGCTATTGTAGGGATACAAAGCTTTATCAATATTGCTGTTGTTACCAATATTATGCCCAATACCGGCACCCCTCTTCCATTTGTAAGTTATGGACTGACTTCCATGGTCAGTCTGTATATTGGTATGGGACTGGTACTGAATGTAGGACTTCAGCGATATAAAAAATACAGGGAGGTTGATGTATCATGAATATCGGATTAATCGCACATAATTCAAAGAAAAAATTAATGCAGAATTTCTGTATCGCATACAGAAATATTTTGTCAAAGAATACCCTTTATGCTACCGGGACTACAGGACGCCTTATAGAAGAGGCTTCAAACCTGACAGTCCACAAATTTCTGGCAGGGCATTTAGGCGGAGAACAGCAGCTTGGGGCGCTGATCGAACAAAATGAGATGGATCTGGTAATTTATCTGAGAGAGCCTCTGGCACCTCAGAAACATGACCCGGATGTAAAAAGGATTTTTCACTTGTGCGATACCCATAATATTCCCCTGGCCACAAATCTGGCGACAGCTGAAATGATGATTCGCTCTTTGGGAAGAGGAGAGATGGACTGGCGTGAAATGTATAAATAAGTGGAAACTTCCTGTTTTTAAGAAAGACGGCAAGGTGAATTTTTTTAAAAAACTGAAACTGCCCAAAAGACCAGAAAAAAAAATAATTTTAGGAGGAGGTATTTTAGGCATCTTCCTTCTTGCCGGAGTCATTTTTTTGGTTTTTTTCCTTCAAAAGAGAAACTTTGATGAGCCTTTGCCCTATGATAGATCTGCCCGGTTGTCCGGAAGTCCGGTTCAGGAATCAGCGATGGTTGAAGAAGGAATGGCTTCGGGGCTTTGTGTGGGGAAAAGTGAAAATTCCCTGGAGGGAATAGACGGCCAGGAAGGGGAAATGACCGGTCTTTTTGATATCCGGAACGGGGAGATCCCATTCTCCCAGAATCTGTATCAGCAGAAATCTTTGGGACGCTTAGGACAGCTTATGACTTTGCTGGTAGCTTATGAAACTTTTAATCTGGATACCAGCGTTACTATTCAGCAGGAAGATCTGCTGAATGATCTGGACAGAACCTGTGGCTTATCAGCAGGAGACGTGATCCCTGCCAGACAGCTTTTGAATGCAGCTGCGGTCTATTCAGCGGAAGACGCCTGCTTTGCTCTTGCCCGGGCCGCAGGAGGCAGTACGGAAGCTTTCGTAGAAAGTATGAACACTAAGGCTCAAGAGCTTGGCATGATAAACACCAACTATACAAATCCTGCAGGGCTGCAGGAAGATGAGCAGTATACTACCGTGTATGACACCTATCTTCTTCTTAATGCTATTTTGGGACATCCGGATCTGACAAATATTCTTGGACAGTTAAATTATACTTTGGACTATAATAGTTCCGGAGGAGACAGTAAACAGCAATGGCTTGACGGTGACAACCTTTATGTTACAGGTATTGTGTCTTCGCCAAAAGGAATTACTGTGCTGGGTGGAAAGCTTTATGTCTCTGACTCAGACAATTATGGGGCTCTATTGGTGCAGGATCATTACGGAAATCCCTATGTGGCTGTTGTTCTCAATACAGATAATCAGACAAACCTGTATGAAAGAATGGGACAAATGCTGAAAGTCATCAGTGAGTCGTAAAAAAATACTGGATTTTTTGAATTTACCATTGTATTTTTGAACGATATGCACTATAATTATTTCAACAATAACCACGTTTTTAGTAAAAATACATATTACGTGCGGCTAAGGAGGAAATTGCGATGGTTCAGTTAATTGTAGGAGAAA
>DWYL01000146.1 GCA_019118685.1 Candidatus Blautia merdipullorum | reverse complement strand
GTGAAATGATGTAAGATCAGAAATCCTGTATTTTCCGGCTGAAAAATGAAATGCAGATACAGACTTGTTTTTTGTCAGCCTCTCTGATTTTCAGTCTACTACAATCAAATTTGAAAAACAACTGGCAGATTTGCCAAAAATTTCCGGCATATTCTTGGTAAAGGACAGGAACTGCCGCATTTAATGTGACAGTTCCCTGCTTTTTCTGAGGCAGATCTTATTATTTCAATGTGATCTTCCGGAAGTTTTTCTTTCCTTTTTTCAAGACAATACCTTCTCCCTGGAGTTTTTCTCCGGGAACCAGATATTTGATATCTGTAATCTTTTCTCCGTCAATGGCTACTCCGCCCTGTTCAATGGCTCTTCTGGCCTCTGAACGGGAGCCTGCCAGTCCGCTTTTGTGCAGAAGAGAGATCAGGTCGATATTTCCATCGACAAGCTCGGACTCTTCAATCTGGGCAGAAGGCATGTTGGCAGCATTTCCGCTGGTAAACAGAGCTTTTGCCGCTTCCTGGGCCTTCTGGGCTTCTTCGGTTCCGTGGACCAGTTCTGTAAGCTCATAAGCCAGGATTTCTTTTGCCTTATTTAACTGGCTCCCTTCCCATTTATCCATCTCATCGATCTGTTCCAGGGGAAGGAAAGTCAGCATACGGATACATTTCAGCACATCGGCGTCTGCCACATTTCTCCAGTACTGGTAGAAATCAAAAGGTGAGGTCTTGTTTGGATCCAGCCATACAGCCCCGGACTGGGTCTTGCCCATCTTTTTGCCCTCAGAATTCAGAAGAAGGGTAATGGTCATGGCACAGGCGTTCTTGCCCAGCTTTCTCCGGATCAGTTCTGTACCGCCCAGCATATTGCTCCACTGGTCATCTCCTCCGAACTGCATGTTGCAGCCATATTTCTGATACAGCATGTAAAAATCGTAGCTCTGCATGATCATGTAGTTAAACTCCAGGAAGCTGAGGCCCTTCTCCATACGCTGTTTATAGCACTCTGCAGTAAGCATACGGTTTACAGAGAAATGAGGTCCGACCGCTCTTAAAAAGTCAATGTAATTCAGATCTAACAGCCACTCTGCATTATTTACCATAAGGGCTTTTCCATCGGAAAAATCAATAAATCTTTCCATCTGTTTCTTAAAGCAGTCACAGTTGTGCTGGATAGTCTCTGCTGTCATCATAGAACGCATATCCGATCTTCCGGAAGGATCCCCGATATAACCAGTACCTCCACCGATCAGAGCAATGGGCTTATTTCCGGCCATCTGAAGACGCTTCATCAGACACAGAGCCATAAAATGTCCCACATGAAGACTGTCCGCCGTCGGGTCAAACCCGATATAAAAAGTAGCCTTCCCATTATTGACCAATTCCCGGATCTCCTCCTCATCCGTCACCTGCGCAATCAGCCCCCTGGCCTGCAATTCCTCATAAATTTTCATTCTTAGATTCTCCTTTTCTTTTTACTTGTTTAAATGATAAAAAGCCCCCGTCCTTCCTGTTACAAAAGGACGAGAGCTTATATATTCCCGTGTTACCACCTTTATTCACAGACAGCTCACACTGCCTGTCTCTGCAAGTACAGCTTACGCGATACTCAAAGTGTTGTAACGTACACCAAAACGTCACAGCCTACTCATTGCTTTTCGGTGTGAAGCTCCGGGAGGTATTCGCACTGCAGTTCTCCCGGGCCTCTCATCTGCCGGCTCCTTTCTGTGGGTCTCTCTGCATACTACTTGTTCCCTTCTTCGCTTTTCTCATTTACGAAGACCAGTATACAGAAATCTTCCCGGCTTTGTCAAGGGCACTTTAACAACTTGCAATGACGCAGTGATCAGCTTACCTGCTTATGGCCTTCATTCTCCACTGATATTCTCCGTTATCTTTGATACCGTAGAAGTCTCCGAAGTTCAGGTCAAAGATATCTTTCTGGATCCCGGATATGGAAATCTGGTTTTTGATCAGATACTGCCAGATTCCGCCGTGGGAGATATCTCCCTGGAGAAGGACGCCGACTACCTTTCCATCCCGGAGGACTACACGTTTGTAGTTTCTGGAATCCTCTCTGGCAATGACTACGTCGCCTTCCTGGGGAAGGATTACGCCTACGCACATAGAAACCAGCCCGAAGAAGTTAATAGTATTCTTTATAGCATAGCGGTCTGTATATTCCACATGGGAGCCGCACATATTCAGAGCCGCAGTCTCTCCCTGCTTCTGGGCGTTTGGCCAGATACCGGAAAGACCGGTGACATCTCCGGCTGCATATACGCCTTCCGCTCCTGTCTGAAGATAATCGTCCACTTTGATCCCACGGTCAATGACGATCCCTTCTCCTTCCATTCCTGCAACTGCGGAACGGACACCGGCAGCCACGATGATCAGGTCACAGGGCAGTTTTTCTCCGTTGTCCAGAATGATCTCCCGAATGATCTTGTCCTCTTCCATAACCGTATCAGCAGCCTTTCTTCCCAGATAGAACCGGGCTCCCGCCTCTTCAAAGCGTTTCTGGTATTCAAAAGCCGCCGTCTTGTCAAGCTGTACCGGCAGGATCTGATCTGCCATCTCTACAATGGATACTTTCTTTCCAGTCTCCATCAGACCATAGGCTGCATCCAGGCCAACCAGACCGGAACCGATGATCACAATGTTCTCAGCATTTTTTGCCAGTTCATCAATAGCCTGGGCGTCTCTTAAATGACGGAGTCCGAAAACATTTTCCGCCTCTCTTAAATTTCCCACCGGAGGGATAAAGCTCTCTGCTCCTGTAGCAATGAGAAGACGGTCATAGCTTACTTCATCTCCCTGGTCTGTATAAACCTTTTTTCCCTGGGTATCCAGGCGGTTTACGGTTTTTCCCTGCAGCCAGGCGATCTGATTTTTCTCGAAAAAGTCCGGATCCACAAAACTGATCCCTGCAGCATCTCTTTCGTGGCTCAGATATTTATGAAGCATACATCTGGAATGTACCTGAGTGTCTGTAGAGATCACTGTAATCTTTCCATTCTCGTCTGCTTTCCGGATTGTCTTTGCAGCAGTGATGCCTGCTGCTCCTGCTCCTAAGATCACATATTCCATCTCTACACCTCCTCAACCCAGATAGCCTGCTTTGGACAGGCCTTTATGCAGCTGGGATCTTCTCCCTTGTCAATGCAGAAATCGCATTTAATTACCTTGCTGCGGGTGCTGTCATCAGGTTTCAGTACGCCGTAAGGACAGTTCATCACGCACATAAAGCAGGAACCGCACTTCTTCTCATCGTACTGTACATGGCCTGTTTCCGGGTCTTTGGCAAGAGCGCCGCTCATACAGGACATGACACATTCCGGCTGGTCACAGTGTCTGCAGAATACCGGAGTATAGCTTCCGTCAGGATTTTTATAGATAAAATTCCTGGTCTCATTGGCAATGTCTGTGAGATCCAGTGTATAGACATCGCCTTCATCTTTTCTGTGGGCCTGCATACATGCCACGGAGCAGCTCTTGCAGCCGTCGCATTTCGAGGCGTCTATCATTATTCTCTTCATCTTAGGCTCCTGTCTTTTAAATATTTAAACCTGCACGTTTCTCCTCAATGATCTTTTCCAGGATATCTGCACTTGCCTTAGCGTCTGGATTAATGATCACCTGTCCGCCGGTAAGGCTCTTCATGTCTTCCGTAAGAAGCTTCACTGCCAGATTGCTTCCTGTAACGAATGGGGGCAGTCCTAAGTGAAGGGGCAGTCCCAGGGCCAGACCGAAGCATCCGTCTGCCAGAGCCTGCTCTTCCAGCCACTGTGCGGCAGAAAGTACCAGAGGAAGCTGAGGAATATCGATTCCCAGAGCTTCAGCCAGCTCTGTAGCGACGATTTCCAGACGTCCGATAGCCAGACATGGACCGAAGTTCAGCACTGGAGGAATATTCAGTTTTTCGCAGACTGCACGAAGCTTTGGTCCTGCCAGTTTTGCAGCTTCCGGCGTCATCAGGCCGCAGTTTTCGATTCCACCTGAAGAACATCCTGCTGTAAGAACGATAATGTCTCTGGAGATCAGCTCTTTTACCAGGTCTACTGTAAGAACGTCATGACCCCCTGCTGTCAGGTTGGAGCATCCTACCACGCCGGCAACACCTTTGATATCTCCGGATACGATCAGGTCGATAAGAGGTTTCCAGTTTCCTCCCAGGAATTCCTTTAAGGAGCCTTCGGAAACACCGGTAAGGGTGTGGTCATTTCCATGTTCCGGCTGAAGGTTCATGGTTACTTTGCCTCTTCTTGCTTTATAAGCTTCTACGATCTCGTCAATGATCTCTTCGCTCTGTTTTTCTCTCTCTTCAAATTTGAAAGGCTTCAGCTCTGCGTTTGCCTTCTTTGCCACATCGTCCAGACAAATCTGTTTGATCATCAGTTCATCACAGATAGGCTCAATGCCTGGAAGAGTACAGTTAAACTCAGAAAGAACAGCGTCAATGCCGCCTGTGGCAAGAACTGCTTCACTGGTATAGTTGTTTCCTGCATGGCCGTCAAATACTTCTGTATAGTGAGCGCCTCTGAGCTGAAGGTCCTGTCCCACGCAGGTACAGCCAACCAGCTTAAAGCCTTTGGCTCCTGCTGCCTGAGCTTTTGCAACAGCTTCTTTGGAAGTAAGTCTCTCCTGAAGATCTACGAAAATCGTGTGCTGATGTCCTGTGATCATAATGTTGATATAATCCGGGTCAATCACACGAAGGCCTACTGGCGCCATGCGAAGTTCCGGCTCTCCTAAAAGCACGTCGTTCAACAGATTTGTCAGCGTCAATCCATAAATACCTGTGGAAATACCCAGTTTCAGGCAGTCTGTGTACATATCTACAGGATCAGAATTCAGGTTTGTGGAACATTTTACCACGCCATGGAATACTTCGCTTTTTGCACCTCCGGGAAGGATGTTCAGCTCCTGCCATCTTTTGAATCTGGGGCCGTAAGCCATTTTTTCTACCAGTTCCATTTTTTCATATTCCGGTTTATACAGATCATCCAGAACCATCTGGGCTACCTGTTTTGCAGTATCCCATTTGTCTGTACCCTGTACGCCGAAAATTTCTGCCAGTTTTGCCAGGGATTTTTCACCTTTGATCTCTCCCTTGATCTCAGCTGTTTTCTTCACATTCAGAGCTGTATTTTCTACAATGTGGATATAGCAGCCGGAGCCGCTGGCAACCGCCCGCAGGAAGTTTCTTGCCACAATAACATCTGCAGTAGCACCGCAGATTCCTCTGGGAGCTTTCGGTGTGATCCGGCATGGGCCGTTGGCGCAGAGACGGCAGCACACGCCCTGAAGGCCGAAGCCGCATTTGGTGCTCTGTCCTTCTACTCTGTGATGAGAGGTTTCCATGGGAAGGCTGCGGATAAATCCTTCCAAAGGCTTGTCTGCACTGGCGCAGGTATTGCATCCATAACACTGGTTCATTTTTTCTTCCTCCTATGTAATAAGTCTATGTTAAAATTATAACGATTCTGGAGTAAATTAGTCAAGTATAACTTGAGATTTTAAATGCTTTTTTAAAAAAAGCAAAAGCTCTCTGTTTGTCCGGCTGTTGATCTGCAGGTCTTCCCCGGAAATCGGCCGGGCTGTATCCGGTGGATTTTCTCCGCAGATATCTGCTCCTATAACCTTTCTTTTTTCAAAAATAAGCTCCAGCAATTTCAGGAGCTGATCCAGGGCCAGTTCTCCCTGGTCCCAGTTGGTCCTGGCCTCTTCTTTTCTAAGCACGTCTTTATCTATGGAAATATACAGGGGCAGATCCGGATCTGTCTCCAGAAATTCCCGAAGAATTTCCTCTCCCCCGTCTGACAGTTCTTCCCGACAGATCCTAGTCAGTTTCGCCCATGCCTGTCCTTTATATTCCCGGAAATCTTTTAATCCGGGGCCTGCAACACAGATATGTGAAAGAAGCTCATGAGTATCCAGTACCTCGCCCGCCCAGCTTCCGCAGGAAAGCAGTCCGAAAAAAGCTGCTTCCTGCATATCAGTATGGTTGTCAAAGACCAGTAGAGAAAAAGGTTCCTGAATCTTTTCCAGCCAGAATTTGGAAAGATAATGATAATTTCCCGAATCCAGGAAATGAATTCCCTGAACAGGCAGATCACAGATCTTTTCCTTAATTGCGGCCTCCGCTTCCGGGGTACAGTAACAGTTCACCCCCTGAAGTTTCTGAAAATCCAACCATACAGGTTCCTGGCCTTCCCAGAAATCTTCTTCCCGGTAAATCCCGGAAAAATTCATGATAATAGGTCTCATTTCCCCTATCCTCAGTCTACAAAATGTATAGTCCCTGTTTTTTCAGGATTCTGGTTTACAGGGCCTTTGGCATATCCTAATGCGGCAATCCCGAAGATCACATGGCAGTCCGGAATCCCCCACTCTTTTAAGATACTCCGCACCTCCGGTGTATCACAGACATCCCGTACCTGATTGATCCATACAGAACCGATCCCAAGGGAATGTGCTGCCAGCATGATATTCTCCATAGCACAGGCATTGTCATCCTGTGAATGATGGTTCTCTCTTGCATTGGAGGGAATTACCAGGACCTGAGGACTGTACATATCATATCCTGTCCTTCCCAGTTTCTCGCCCACAGCTTTTGCCAGGGCCTGGATCTTGTTACGGTCTGTGACCACTGTGATCTTCCAGGTCTGCTTATTCTGTCCGCTGGGGGCATAAATTGCCGCTTTTGCGATCTGCTCCAGCTCTTCTCTGGGAATTTCTTTTTCCTCAAAAGATCTCACACTTCTTCTTGTAAGAATATTTTCCATTGCTGCATTCATGTTCCATTCCTCCTTTATGTTTTGAATTCATTTTATCACGGTCAAGACGTAAAGGCCAGTCTCTTTAAAGTCTCCTCCAGGCACCAGGGGAAATCAATTTTTTCCACTGCTTCAGCAGTATAAACCGCCCTTGTCTTCCAGGTTTCTCCATTTACCTGATACAGAATTTCCCCTATTTTCTCTCCCTTTTTCACCGGAGCTTCCAGTTTTTCCTGTATCTGGGGATACGTCTCCATTTTTTCATCTCTCCGAAGGAGCATACCATCCTCCTGGGAGAGATCCTCCAGGGTCACCGCCGTCTGAGCTGCCGTTCCAAGTATCTTTGTCTGTCCATTTTCCACCGGCAGATACTGGGGGATCTGTGGACTCTCTGCCTGGGCGAAGCTCTGCCAGCTATAATTTTCCAGTCCGTATTCCATCAGTTTTCTGGTATCTGACCATTTATAGTTTTTATTATTTGGCCAGCCGCACCCCAGGAGAGCTACGATCAGCGTTTTCCCGTCTCTTTGAAGAGCTCCCACATAACAGTATCCTGCATCTGCGGTAAACCCAGTCTTCCCTGTGAGAGCTCCTTCCATCATACCAAGAAAAGCATTATGATTGGTGCAGGAAATAGTTTTTGTTCCGGCAGTATCCGTAAAGGTATAGGAAGACGTCCGGGTAATCTCCAAAAATTCCTCCTTTGCAGGAGAATCCTGGATGCAATATCTGAGAATCCTGGCCAAATCTTCTGCGGTAGTGGAATGGATCTTTACCCCTTCCTGGGTCTCCACCTGGGCATCCAGGCCGTTTGGTGTGATAAACCAGGTATTTTCGCAGCCGATCTCCCTAGCTTTTTCATTCATCATTTCTGCAAAGGCCTGGGTACTTCCTCCAATATGTTCTGCCAGGATCACTGCCGCATCGTTATAACTCTCCAGCATCAGTCCATAAAGGAGAGCCCTGACTTTATAGCCTTCACCCTCCCCGGCTCCCATATGAACCTCCGGCATAGATGCTGCATAGGCAGAGGTCTGGGCAGTTTCCTCCTGCTTTCCGGATTCCAGTACCAGGATGCAGGTCATAATCTTCGTAGTGCTTGCCATTGGCCGCTGTTCCTCTCCATTTTTTTCAAAAAGCACTCTTCCCGAATCTCCGTCCATCAGCACTGCAGATAGCGCATAGAGGCTGTCCGGCTCCCGGATCTCTCCTTCTGCCCGGATCTGAATCGGGAACCAAAAGATTTCCAAACAGACTATGATTCCCATGACCCACCATTTCACCATTTTTTTCATACCTGTTTCTCCCCTTCCATAGAACAAACCTTGACGTCCTTATTTAGTAAAGTATGAACAAGCACAAAAAAAGATACCACAAACAGTCCTCTGCCTGTCTGCAGTATCAGTATCCTCCTATACATCCAGCTGAAGCTGGATCTCTTCCTCTGCTTCCGCCTTAAAATCTTCCATTTGTACCGGGTCGATCTCCGGCAGATCATCCAGTCCCTGAACACCGAAGTTTCTCAAAAATTCTTCTGTGGTTCCAAACAAAATCGGACGCCCCGGAGCGTCCAGACGCCCCACTTCTCTCACCAGTCCGTACTCAATGAGCTTATTTACCGCATGGTCGCTTTTTACTCCCCGGATCTTTTCAATTTCCAGTTTTGTTACCGGCTGCTTATAAGCAATGATAGACAGGGTTTCCAGCATAACGTCGGACAGCACCGCCTTCTTGGGCTGCAAAGCCATGGCCACCAGATAATCGTAGTATTCCTCTTTGGTACACATCTGAAAGGAATCCTCCAACTCGATGATCTTGATCCCTCTGTCTTCAGTCTGATATTTCAGCATCATATTCCGAATGATCTTTCTGGTAGTCTCTGTATCATGTCCAATGGTTTTGGCAATATCTTTTAGCGGCACTGCCTCCCCTATAGCAAAGAGTATGGCCTCTATAGCCCCCTCCATCTTCTTCAGTTCCATTTATCTTATCCTTTCATACAGCT
>DWYL01000145.1 GCA_019118685.1 Candidatus Blautia merdipullorum | reverse complement strand
CGGCAGTCCTCCGATGGTAAAATGACTGACCGCTCCGGTAAAGGCCGTAAAAGTCATAATAAAGACACTGGTTCCCACAGCGGTTTTCAGCTCATATCCTAAAACAGAAGTCAGGATCAGCAGCATCATCATTCCTCCGCCGGCTCCCACAAATCCGCAGATGAATCCGATCACAATGCCGCAGACAACCGATTGGATCACCCGGACTCTTTTGCTCACTCCATTCATGATCTCTTTGGTGGTCATTACAGGCTTGGCGATAAATTTAACCCCCAGAAGAAAGGTCATGATCACAGAAAAGCTGCCCATAGTGCTGTCCGGCATAAGGCTAGCCATCCAGCTCCCCACCATGGTCATTACCAGAACAGCCGCCATCATGATCAAACCGTTCCGGATATCCAGATTTTTATTTTTTCCATAGGTATAAGCGCTGGCCGCGCTGGCCAGAACGTCGCTGGCAAGAGCAATTCCCACCGCCTGATAGGCGGGCATCCCCAGGAAAGTGATCAGCATGGGACTGATCACAGCAGCGGCGCTCATTCCCGCAAAGCCGGTACCCAGTCCTGCTCCCATTCCTGCAATAAAACAGACAATGATTTCTAACACAATTTTCATCCCTTTTTCCTTAGATAAACGGGACTGCCGTACCACATATACGACAGCCCCGTAGGGTATTATAACATAAAGAGACGAGTCAGGGAAACACTTATTCTATATAGTTTTCTACATTATCAAGGGTAACCTTTTCATAAGGGAGATAAATATATTTTTCATTTTCAAATTCTATATCCGACATTCCCCTTCCTGTGATCAGAGCCTTTGCCAGCTTTGCTATGGCCCCGGCCTGTCCCTCTTTATCGTTGTACACCGTTCCTGCCATCTTCTTTTCCTGAATGGCCTCCAGTCCCTCCTTGATCCCGTCAATTCCAAAGAATACAGGAAGGGCGGATTCTGTCCGGTTCAGCTTCTTATAAGCGTCAAGGGCTCCAAGGGCCATGGCGTCATTATTAGCCAGCACCAGTTCAATCTGGTTCTGATGCTGGCTGATCATCTGGAGCATACGGTTTTCCGCCTGGGCCCGGTTCCAGTTTGCGATTCCATAGCTCAGTTTTTCAAGTTCCACTCCCTGCTCTCTCAGAGTCTCCACGGCGTTTTCCGTCCGGATGATGGCATCCTGATGTCCCGGCTCTCCTTCCAGGACCACATACTGGATTTTCCCGTCCTTGTTCCGGTCGATCTGAGGATTCTCCTTTATGGCGTCAGCCGCCAGTTCTCCCTGCATGATCCCCGACTGTTTGGCATCAGCTCCTACATAATACAGTTTTTCCCACTGAAGCATATCCTCTGCCACCGGCTCCCGGTTAAAGAAGATAATAGGAACCTCATTTTCTCTGGCAAGGTCTATAATCTCAGAAGGATCCGCCCGGTCCACCAGGTTCACGCATAGAACATCACAGCCAGCGTCAATGAGTTCTTCAACCTGATCGTTCTGGATCTTCTGGGATCCTCCTCCGTCCCGGACAGTTACCGCCGCCTGAAAAGAATCATCTTCCAGCAGCCCCATCTCTTCCTCCATACATTCCAGCAGTTCGCTGATAAACACATCATTTTGATCATAGCAGGCCACGCCCACCTGAACCCGGACAGCCCCGGCCTCTTCCTCCTGTCCGCAGGAAGCCAGTCCCTGCAGGCTCATGCAGAAGACCAGCCCTGCGGCTAAAACCTTTTTGTTTCTCATCTTGTACCTCTTATTACTGACTCATTGTAAAGAGGATCTCCTGATTCTCCTTTGTGAAAAGAGTATCTCTTCGGATCACCGTATAAGCAGTCTGCCGGTCCTCCATTTTCCGAAAAGAATGTCCCAGCTTCCGGGACATTTCCTCCAGGCTTTGATACCCTACGTTAAACTCGTCCGGCACTACCAGACACTGGACTCTTCCTATGTCCAGATAATAAGCCGCCTCTGTGGAATTTCCGATCCCATAGACAATCGCTCCATGGAGATCATTCGCCGCAGAATATTCTCCTGCCGCCGTTGTGCTCCTGTCATCCAGAGCAATCACAAAATCCACCTTAGGCAAAGCCTCTAAAGAATCAGACTCTCCCTCTCCAAAAATTCCTTCCACGTTCCAGCTTACCTTGGCTCCGCTGCCTTCCATTGCTTCCCGAAATCCTGCGCTCCGGTCAAGAGCAGCCGCGGAATCCGCCGTCTGACACACAACCCCCAAAGTTTTGCCTTGGAGGTTATCACCGCAGTCGCGGATCAATTCCTCTGCCAAAGCTCTGCCCATAGCATAATTGTCCGGCTGGGTCACCGGAAAAGCTCCGGTGCTGTCCCGGACAGCTCTGGATCCGGCAAGCATCACCGGTACCTTTTTTTCCATTTTTTTCAGCATTTCTTCTGTATCTGTTCCCGGAACCGGCTGAAGTATGATCCCATCTGTTCCATTATAGATTTCCTGTTCTATAAGCTCTTTTTCTTCTTCCAGAGTCATGATCCCCTCAGTTGGCACCACGGAAATCTCTGTCTGACAGTCCTTCGCCGCCATTCGCAGCCCATAACGGAAAGCCGCCCACTGGTTGTCCTCAGAATTTTCAATGATCACCGAAACCCTGTAAGGGTCCTTCCCGCTTTTATCCAGAAGCATCACCACCGCCAGCATCAGGACCAAAATTCCCAGGACCGCTTCTGTAAGGATAAATACTTTTTTACTGTTTTTCATTTTCCATACCTGCGTCTTCGATCTTTTTGATTACTTCTTTGCCAAAGAGATAGCCTTTCTCCAGGATCTTTCTGTTCTCCTCTGTGTAAGGCACCGCCGGTATGATAACCGACACAGCGGTTCCCTCATCAGGCTCGCTTTCTATCTTCAGCCCGTACTCTTTTCCAAAAAGCAGCTGGATCCGGTTATTCACATTTACCAGCCCTACGCCTGATCCCCGCTTAGGCACCCGTGTATTGTCTGTAAGGGCAAATTCCGCTTCTTCCCGGGACATGCCGATGCCATTGTCTGCCACAGTTAAAATGATCCTGCCCTTTTCCTTCCGCCCTGTGACCCGGATCTCTCCTCCTTCGTCCATAGCGCTTACCCCATAGCTGATGGCGTTTTCCAGGATAGGCTGGAGGATCAGTTTCACCGTGCAGCAGGAATATACTTCTTCCTCCACGTCAAACACAACGGAAAACGTATTTTTGTACCGTACCTTCTGTATGTTCATATAACTCTGAGCGTGCTGAAGTTCATCTTTAATACTGATCACGGTCCGCCCTTTCGACAGGCTGATCCGGAAAAATTTTGCCAGCTGGGTGATCATAAACGCCGCCTCGTCATTTTTCTCTCCCTCTACCATCCAGGTAATGGACTCCAGAGTATTATATAAAAAGTGAGGATTGATCTGGCTTTGGAGAGCGTCCAATTCACTTTTTCGCCGTTCATTCTGCTCCAGGACAATTTTTTTCATCAGATCGTCGATCTTTTCATAGGACTTTTGTATAGAATATCCCAGATGGCGGATCTCCTGGGAGCCTCCGATATAGATCCGGGGTTCTTCCCCCGCTTCATAATCCTTTACAGAATCATTCAATTTCAGGATAGGGCTGGATATCCATACAGAAACCATCCTGTTTACAAAAGCAAGCATCATTGCCATCAGCAGAATCAGCATCATAATAAAGTACCGGATATTCAGCATTCCATGGGTAAAGGTGGAGTAGGGGATCACCCCTACCAGCTTCCATCCGGTATAGCTCACTGTATTCACTAACACCTTGCGATGTTCTCCGCTAAATTTTTCATCATAGATTCCTTCTTTATAATCCGCCGCGGTCTGGTTATTCTCCTGAATGATTCCATCGCTGATCTGTACCTGCCTGGGATGATAGATGATCTCCCCGTTACTGTCGCATAGATAAAAATACTGGCCGCTGTTGGCCGTATTGATCTGATCCATCATACGGGAAATACTGGAATAATCCATATCTACCAGAAGGACACCTGTCCTGGAATCTCCTCCTTCCGTAAGCTCCACTGCACGGCTTAAAGAGATCACCCAATAATATCCCATAGTGCCGTCGTCAAACAGGTTCTGGATATGGGGCGTGGAGAAATGCATATTTTCCATTTCTTCCATAGCACTCTGGTACCAGGTCTGTTTTGTCACATTGGGATCTTCTTTCTGGGATGCCACCGGCTCTGCTGCCATGAGGCTGCCGTAATTATTGTAGATGGCAATACTCCTTAAATTGTCCCGGTTAGCCTCGTAGAGAAGGTTCATCCCTTTTTGGATACTGCTTTCTTCATCTAAAAAATCGCTTTCTTTCACCACGTTATAATACACTGCGTCCGAAATCTGCCGCATACTCACCAGATAATCCTCCAGGTTTTCCCCTGTCTGTTCCATAAGCTTTCTGGTAGTCTCCACGATCTCGCCTCTGGAAATATTAGAAAAACGAATATACAGTACTACCCCCAGGATCAGCATAATAAATACAGAGATCATCGAAAAAGAAATCATAAGAGTAGACTGTATGCCCCTGGGCTTCAGCCTGTTTAAATATTCATAAAACTTATTTTTCACTTGTTCCATGCTCCGTTCTGTACTTTGAAGGAGATACACCAAATCTCCGCTTAAACACATAGCTGAAATAGTTTGGATCTGTATAGCCTACGTTTCTGGCAATAATATAGCTTTTCTCATTAGTTTCAATAAGAAGCTTTGAGGCCTGATCCATCCGGTAGTCTGTCAGGTATCCTGTGAAAGAGTTCCCGGTCTCTTTTTTAAAGACCGTGGAAAAGTAGGAGTTGGATACTCCAAGAACCTGGCAGATACTATCCAGAGAGAGAGTTTCGTCTCTGTAATTATTCCGTACATACTCTTTTGCCTTAGAGACAAAGGACTGGGTAGATCTGCTTCTGGCAGAAATCAGATTTTCACGGAAAAACAGACAGATATTCGTCAGCCATCTGTGCAGTTCCTCCGGCTCCATATCCAGAAGCCGGGCGTAAAGCTCCCGCATATCCTTGGAAAGAAATTCTTCCGCAATATGATTATTACCCGCAAATCTGTACAGAGCTCCCAGCAGCTCCATAATATCCATATGGTGCTGCTGCAGAGACTTTTCTGGAAAAGACATGCAGGCCAGATATTTTTCTGCTTCCTCCCGTACTTCTTCCTGAGATCCCAGACGGATCATCTTTAAAAGCTTGGATAATTCTCCTTCATTATCTCTATGAGGCTGGCGGGTTTCCTGGGGAGCGATCTCCATGATGTTGATAGCCCTGGAAGCACCATAAAGAACCCTGTAGGAAACCGCCTCTCTGGCACCCTGATAGGACTGAGCCAGTTCTGCAATATCCCTGCATATCTGGCCTACGCCTACAGTCACCACAGCTCCCAGGATCCTATGAACATACCGGCAGAACCGGTGGCATTCATCCGTCAGTTCAGAAATCTCATTTTCATATTTCAGCTGGCAGAGCATAACCGTATTCCCCAGATAAGAAAAGCTTTTGCTCCTCCATCTTTCTTCCAGTTTTTCCCGGGCCTGCTTCTGTACAGACATTGCCAGAAGCCGGGGCTGCATATTTTCCGGGAGCTGGGTGGAGGAAATATGTATTACAAGACAGCAGTACCAGGGTCCCTCAAAAATAATCCGGTAATCGGAAAGATATTTCCGGATTTCTTCCTGATCCAGCTGCCCTTCTATCAAAGCAGAATAAAAATCCGCCTGAAAAAGAGGCAGAGATTCCATATAATGTTTTTCTAAAGTAGCCACATTTCTTTTTTCACTGATCTCCTGATCCAGCTTAATCTTCACCTGGGTAAGTACGTTGGTCAGTTCTATAGAATTTACCGGTTTCAGGATATACTCCTCCACCTCCAGGTGGACGGCTTCCTTTGCATATTCAAATTCATCATAGCCGGTAAACAGGAGGATCTTTGTAGCCGGAAGCTCTGTCTTGATCCTGCCGGACAGCTCCATGCCGTCCATATAAGGCATTTTGATATCTGTCATTACCACATCCGGCTGAAACTCTTCCACCATTTCCAGGGCTTTTACTCCGTTCGTGGCATAGCCGATCACGGAAAAGCCAAGCCCCTCCCAGTTGATCTTTTTCATAATGACCTGTATGACCTCTTCTTCGTCATCTACCAGAAGAACTGTATATATATCCATATTTCATTCTCCAAATCCCAATATTCGCAAGCGGTTTTAATATTATAACAAAAGTTCTGTTCATTGTCAGTACCGGCCCGGTCCTTTATCAATTTATTCTGACAGCCGCACAAAAAGGCCGCCGCCAAGATCTCCGGGATCTCCATGCGCCAGCCTTTTTGAGCAGGAATATCATTATTTTTTCTGAACGTATTTCAGACAGTCAAGGGTTACTGCCACAAGAATGATAATACCTGAGAATACGAACTGAAGGTTTGTGTCGATACCCAGGATCGTCAGGGAATAGGTCAGTGCGGTAAAGATCAGCACACCTACCACTACTCCGGAAATTTTTCCGATACCGCCGGTAAAGGATACGCCGCCTACTACGCAGGCTGCGATAGCGTCTGTCTCCCAGCCCTGTCCATAAGCCGCGGAACCGGAGCCTACCATACGGATACATTCCAGCCAGGAGCCGAATCCATAAAGGATGCCTGCCAGAACGAAAGCTCCTACCGTTACTGCAAATACAGAAATACCGGAAACAGAAGCCGCTTCAGGATTTCCTCCTACTGCATACAGGTTTTTACCGAAAGTAGTTTTGTTCCAGATAAACCATACAATAGCGATTGCTGCTACCGCCCAGAGGATGATCGTGGGGAATCCATTGATCTTAGGAATTACCATGCTGGGGATTACAGGCTCGATAGCGCCGAAGGACACGCCCTTTGTGGCATAGGTTACAATACCAAAGATCATCAGCATGTTTGCCATAGTGGAAATAAATGGGTGCATCTTGAACTTTGCGGTAAAGAAGCCTGCAATGGTAGTAAAGATCGTACACAGAAGGATACACATTACCAGTGCAAAGATCATTCTCACTACAATAGGCAGCCCTGTGAAGTCAAAAATATGTCCGAAAACGCCGCCTGTATTAATACCCTGGTGCATAATGATTGTGGCTGTAGTCATACCCATACCAACCATACGTCCGATGGACAGGTCGGTACCGGCCAGGAGGATCAGTCCTGCAACTCCAAGGGCCAGGAACATTCTGGGTGAAGCCTGCTGAAGGATATTTAACACATTGTTGTAAGTCAGCAGCGGTGAACCTTTAACCATAGGTGTAATAATACACAGCATGATAAATACCAGGATGATAGCGATATACAATCCGTTCCGCAGAAGAAACTGTCTGCGGTTAAAGGTGTATTTATAATTCTCCCATTTCTGAGCTCTTGACTCCATAAATGTAAACTTAGACATACGGAGCATATCAATCAGGTGATACTTATGGGTATACGCAGCGTGTCTTCTGTCCTTTATAGTCTGATAATCCTTTTCCAGATCCATTTTCGCATCAAACCGGCGGTTTTTATATACATAGTTCTCATCCTTGATCTCCTGATGAGAGGAAAGTTTGGAGACGGTTTCCTGATGCTCTTTCGCCAGATCTGCGATCTTCCTGTCATATTTTTCTTTTGCTTTTATTTTTTCCTGTGCGCAGCTTTCTTTTACCGGCTGGTAATATTCCTTATCAAAATGCTCTTTCAGATAGCTTACGCCCTGGTCGATCAGTTTTGAAACCTCATCTTTATTCTTAGCTTCTATAGCTTTTGCTTTTTCCAGCTGGCTGCGAAGCTTTCCCAGACGGCCTTCCTTTTCCCCTTTTGTAAGGCTCCGGTCTCTCTTCACTCCGTCTATGGTATTTTGGATAGCTACTACCTGATCGGTTCCGTCTTTTCTCAGGCCGTCGATCTGCGCCTGAATCTTACCAATATAGTCATCGATGGGCTGACGCAGTTTCATTTCCTGTTCAGCCGTTAGAATCCTGTCATTAGCCATATCTTTTCATCTCCCTTATTTTCTAGGTGTTTTGCCCCATGATATCCCGGATCGTTTTACCCTTCGGTCTCCGAAATTCTATCACAGGTATTTTGCGCTGAGCCTTAAAAGCTCTTCCTGATCAGTTTCCTTGGTATTTACGATACCGGAAAGATGTCCGTTAGACATAACACCGATACGATTGGTGATACCCAGAATCTCAGGCATCTCTGAGGAAACTACGATGATGGTCTTTCCTGCTTTGGCCATCTTAATGATCAGCTCATAAATCTCATATTTAGCTCCTACGTCAATACCTCTGGTAGGCTCGTCCATCATAAAAACCTGAGGCTGACGCTCCAGCCATTTCCCAAAGATTACCTTCTGCTGGTTTCCGCCGGAAAGACTGGTGATCATATCCTCCGGCCCCATGCATTTGGTATGCATGACCTTGATCTCATTGGCCGTTGCCTTAACCATCTTAGAATCAGAAAGGGCAATGCCTGATTTGTAATGGTTCAGATTGGCGATGGTAGTATTAAAGGTAAGGTCCCCCTTCAGAAAAAGTCCATTTGCCTTACGTTCCTCGGTGATCATGGCAAATCCATGATCCATAGCTTCCTTGGCGCTGCCAAAATTCATCAGCTTATTGTTAAAGTATACACGGCCTGCCGCTCTGGTGCGGACTCCGAAGATAGTCTCCAGAAGCTCGGTACGTCCGGCCCCTACCAGTCCATAGAGTCCGAAGATTTCCCCTTCCCGCACATCAAAAGTAATGTCCTGGAGATGAGGTTCGAATTTTGTTGACAAATGCTGCACAGAAAGGATCACATCCTTAGGCTGGTTGTCCACCGGCGGGAACCGGTTTTCCAGAGAACGGCCCACCATAGCGGCGATCAGCTCGTTCATATTGGTGTCTTCTGCTCTCTTGGTCATAACCAGATTACCGTCACGAAGAACAGAAATATCATCACAAATCTCAAAGATTTCATCCAT
Organism: Candidatus Blautia merdipullorum; assembly: GCA_019118685.1. Taxonomy (GTDB): domain Bacteria; phylum Bacillota; class Clostridia; order Lachnospirales; family Lachnospiraceae; genus Blautia; species Blautia merdipullorum. The sequence goes on along the minus strand of DWYL01000145.1, from coordinate 465 downwards.
CTTATGAGAAATATAGATCAGTGCGATCCCCTGCTCTTTCAGCATCCGCATCATCTCAAAAAGTTTATCCACTTCCTGCACTGTAAGGGATGAAGTCGGCTCATCCAGTACAATAACTTTCGAATTATAGGAGATCGCTTTAGCAATCTCACACATCTGCCTCTGAGATACAGACATATTCCGCATGGGTTGAGTCAGATTTACTGTCATCCCCAGTTTTCTGAACAGCTCAGAGGCTTCTTTTTTCATTCTGCCCTCATCCACGATCCCCAGGGAATTTACCGGGTAGCGTCCTAAGAACAGATTATCTACTACATTTCTTTCCAGACACTGATTCAGCTCCTGATGAACCATGGCAATGCCATTCTCAAGAGCATCCTTCGGTCCGGAAAAGCTTACTTCCTTACCATCGAGGAAAATATTGCCTTCATCCTTCTGATACGTACCAAAAAGGCACTTCATCAT
>DWYL01000144.1 GCA_019118685.1 Candidatus Blautia merdipullorum | reverse complement strand
CCTGGCTGTATTTGCCTGGAAGACGTTCTGGAGAAGTATTTTGATACCGGAAAATAATGTAAAGAAACATACCCAGGATAACAGCTGCACATATCACAAAAATAATTATAATTTTCTTTTTCGCTGTTCTTTTCATTTTATTTACTGAATCCGCTCATTTCAGTTCTTTGATCTCTCTTTGCAGATTTGCCAGAAACGTCCCTGCATGGGCTCCGTCCATCTGTGTGTGGTGAAATTGAAAGGAAAGAGGCAGCTCATATCGGAACCATTTCTTTTTATATCTGCCCCAGATCATAAAAGGATTGTTAAAAATACCGCTGTTCATCCCTACTGCCCCATCAATTTCCGTATCTATGATCGCTGATGTGCCGATCACCATACAGTTTTCTGACAGATCTTGGTCCTGACAGCCCTCTGCTGCCTGAGATGTATATTTCAGGTACTGCTTATTATACTCCTCTAAATCCGGCTGATAATAAATATCGCAGGAATTGATTTCTTCGTTTTTGTTTTTTATAATGGTATTCACTGCGATCCGGTCATATTGGAGCAGTTTGTCTCCCACAGGAAGTATATAAAACTCTTTCACTTCTGCTGCTGCCTTTCCAATACAGTAATCCAGCAGCATATTAAACTTCATTTTTCTCTTTTTACTTACTTTAACAAAATTCGTCACATCCAGAGTCTTGAAAAACGTCACCATTGGATTAGGAGCTTTCATCCAAAGCTCGTATGCAACAGCACGGCTTGTATCTTTCGGATCAACTTCTTTTACCATTGTACCCCTCACCAAAAATAAGACTTGTCAAGAAACACCAGGGCATTACCTGCCCCGGTGTTTCTCTTTTTTCTTTTGCTGTTTCATTTCAAACCTACGCTCAGATTCCGCCAGTTTCTTTTCCCGGCTTTTCTCTTTGCGCATCTTTTTGTTCTGCTCCTGCTGAGGTTTCAGAGCCTGCTGGGATTTTGTTCCAATACCTGTATTCTCCATCTGTCTCTTTACATCACGCTGCATTCTCTTAGGATTTTTTTTCATTTCCTTAACAGCAGTTTCCACAGCGGGGCTAAATTGCAGACTGTAATAACGTCTCAGTATAAACTCAGAAACTTCATAGTCCTTTGGCTCTGAGCCAAAAGTCACTTTCGCCGCAGCCAGTTTTCCATCCTGAATCCGCTCAAAAACGCCTACCCAGAATGGATCTTCAAAGCACACGATCAGTCTGCACCATACTTCGCCCATAACAATCCCTCCTTCGTTGATTGAAATGAGCAAAGAACGGACAACCCGGAGGGGCAGGTTACTTACCCTGTCAAGCAGGACGGCCGGGCTACCTACCGGCTCTGGCATACATTGCTGCATACGTTGCGTTTTTATCTTTGCTTTTATATTTTTTCATTATACTATATCATCCTCCTTCTGTCATTTCCTGAATGAAAAAATTAGTTATTTTCCATTGAACAGGTATGGCTTTACTGCCTTGCTTCTTTCGTTCTTTCGAAATATAATGATTCCATAGAAAGTTATATACAAGAAAGCTATCGGACAGCAGAAAATATTGTCAGGCAGAAAGGAGGCAATGATTATGATTGAAGTTTACTATATAGAAGACGATGAAACAATTGCTGATTTGGTGAAAGAATATTTGGCTCAGCAAAACTGCAGCGTTCTTATTTTCCGAACAATTTCAGAAGCAAAACGGGCACTGCTGGATCATCTTCCTACACTAATCTTAATAGACTGGAACCTGCCGGATGGCCAGGGAAATGACCTATGCAGCTGGATCCGTATTAGATCGGCCAATTTACCGATTATCTTTTTGACAGTGCGAGGGGATTCTCACGACATTGTAGCCGGATTTCAGAATGGTGCCGATGATTACGTTGTTAAGCCATTTGAACTTACTGTTCTCTATTCTCGTATACTTGCATTGCTCCGCAGAACAAAAGCTGTCAGAGAAACAAAGCTGTTTTGCAACGACCTGGTCATAGATAAAGAAAAATTATCTGTTTATTATCAGCAGGAAGAAATCACTGTAAGCCAGCCGGAGTATCATCTTCTTTTATTACTGATGGAAAATAAGGGGAAAACGGTTACCAGAAAGCAGCTTTTAGAGGAGATCTGGGACAGCAATGGAAATTATGTGAATGATAATACACTGACTGTTACTATGAAACGGTTACGTGAGAAACTTCATAATCCCCCATGTCTGAAAACGGTCCGCAGCTTTGGCTACCGGATGGAGGATACCATATGAACGAAAAACGAAAACAAGGATTTCTATTTTTTATTCCCATATTTATTCTTTTTCTGTGTATGACTTATATGGCAGTTTTTTGTCTGCGAACTTATCAGCAGAATACTTTCAAACACATATCTGCATTTTTCCAAACTGCTGCAGAAGCCGATCCTAAATCGGAACCGCAGCTCTTATCTGCATTAAAAGAATGTCAATCTTTATCAGAAGAGGAAGTGGACAAACATAATTATCTGGAAAAATACGGGTATCACAAGGATGACTTTTGCAGAGGGCTTCCGGTCCATATCTTTGCACTCTTTTTTTCCTTATTTTTTATTTCTGCCTCCGCTTTTGCCTGGGGGATATGGAGGCTCTGCAGACAAACCCGGCGGCGGATTACTTATCTGACGGAATATCTGGAACAGGTCAATACAGGAGCCGGCGGGACATTCATACAGATGCAGGAAGATGATTTTTCTCATTTACAGGATGAAATATATAAAACTATCACCATGCTTTATCAGACCAGAGAAGAAGCGATTGCTGCCAGGGAAAGATTCGCTGAAAATCTGACAAATATCGCCCATCAGCTGAAGACACCGATCACCGCAGCATTTCTTTCTCTACAGCTGATGAAAAAGGCTTCCCAAAATGAATATGCATTACAAGTAGAAAAACAATTGGAACGTCTGAACCGGCTGGAAGAATCTCTGCTGACTCTTTCTAAAATTGACGCAGGCACTCTGCCCTTAAAATTCCAAAAGGTTGACATCTATACCGCATTAACTCTTGCAGCGGAAAATCTGAATGATTTACTGTCAGAGAAAAATGTTTCGGTAGTTATTCCAGAGAAAGGATGTATGGAGTTTTCCGGTGATCTGGAATGGTCAATGGAGGCACTTATCAATCTAATGAAAAATTGTATGGAGCATTCACCGTCCGGCGGACACATTTATTGTGATTACACAGAGAATCCTTTGTATGCACAAATTCTGATATGGGATGAAGGCACAGGATTTGTCCAAGGGGACATCCCCCACCTTTTTGAACGATTTTACCAAGGCAGGAACGGAACTCCCAATGGATCCGGCATCGGATTAGCCCTTGCCCGATCGATCTTCGAATTGCAAAATGGAACAGTCACTGCCCGAAACATTCCAGAGGGCGGCGCCTGCTTTGAAATAAAAATATACAGTCACTGAGATGTCACTTTACTTTGTTATACTGTATACAGGCTTAGCAGATCGGCCAGTTACAGAAAGGAGAAGGCGGCATGGAAATACTAAGGTGTGAAGGTGTCCGGAAAGTATACGGTTCTGGAAATAATCAGGTGGTGGCATTGGATCATATCGACCTGTCCATACAGAAGGGAGAATTCGTTGCCATTGTAGGTGCGTCTGGTTCAGGAAAGTCGACTCTTCTGCATATCCTGAGCAGTATAGATAAGCCCACGGAAGGCAAAGTTGTGATTGAGGACACAGATCTGTCAACGATGACGCCAACACAGGCAGCGATCTTCAGGCGAAGGAAGGTAGGGCTTGTTTATCAATTCTACAATCTGATCCCTACACTTACAGTGCGAAAGAACATTCTCCTGCCTCTTATGCTGGATAAGAGAAAACCCAATGAAGAATATTTTGAGCAGATTGTCAATTCCCTGGGAATTATTGACAAGTTAGACTTTTTTCCCCATCAGCTGTCCGGAGGCCAGCAGCAGCGTACAGCCATCGCCCGGTCTCTGATTTACCGTCCGGCTCTTTTACTGGCTGATGAACCAACTGGAAATCTTGACAGGAAAAACGGGGAGGAAATTATAGATATGCTGAAATTGTCAAACCGCAGTCTGAACCAGACTATTCTTTTAATTACCCATGATGAAAAGATCGCTTTAGAAGCTGACCGCATTATAACCATAGAAGATGGAAAGATCCTCAGCGATCAGAAAGGCCGGTAAAAGATATGTGGAAAGATTATTCAATTGGATTTCTCAGAAAAAACCGTGCTTCCAGCTTATCTGTGCTCGCTGCAGCTTTTATATCTGCACTGTTCTTGTCTTTGCTGTGCAGTTTATCTTACAATTTATGGAAATACGAGATTGAATCAATCACTTTAGAAGAAGGCAGCTGGCAAGGACGGATTTCCGGAACATTTAACGAAAGTATCGTATCAGCTATTCAGAATTTCGCAAATGTAAAAACTGTCCAAATTAATACAGGGCTTTCGGATGAAGAACATTTTGTGATTGATATTTGCTTTCAAAATATGCGGACAATCTATCAGGATCTGCCGCTGATAGCAGAGCATTTAGGTGTGGATAGCAATTCTGTGTCTTATCATGAATTGCTTTTATCAAGGTACTTGATCCAAGACCCCCAGGATACAGATCCTCCTTTATTGATGTTTTTCTATCTGGCAGTGCTGTTTATTGTATCAGCGTCTTTAATTTTGATCATCCATAACGCTTTTGCAGTATCTATGAGAGCCCGTTTGCATCAGCTTGGCATTCTCTCCAGCATAGGGGCAACGCCAGGGCAGATCCGCACCTGCTTAGTGCAGGAAGCCGCAGTGCTCTGCATCCTGCCCATATTATCAGGAACCTTTGCCGGGATCGTATTAAGTTTTGGAACTCTACAGCTTATTAATGCTCTGGCAAGTGGAATTCCCGGCAGACATGAAGCGGTTTTTGCCTATCATCCGATACTATTTGTCATCACCATATTGTCCATTATTTTAACGGTTTATGTTTCTGCATGGCTGCCTGCAAGAAAATTAAGTAAACTGACACCCCTCGCAGCAATCCAAAACATTGGAGAGACCCATCTAAAAAAGAGAAAAAAATCTCCCTTTCTATCCCGGATATTTGGCGTTGAAGGCGAGTTGGCCGGGGCTACAATAAAGGCGCAAAAGAAAGCCCTGCGGACTTCTACATTATCTTTGACCCTTTCTTTTCTGGGATTCACACTGATGCTATGCTTTTTTACCCTCTCTGGGATCAGCACAAACCATACCTATTTTGAACGTTATCAGAACGCATGGGATATTATGGTAACAGTGAAAGATACGAATATAGAAAATTTTGAGAAAACAGAGGAGATTCTGCAATTAAATCATGCAGAAAGCGTTATCTATCAAAAGGCAGCAGCCCAATGTGCAGTTCCGGAAGCCAGTATCAGTGATGATCTGCATCGGTTAGGCGGTTTGGAATCGTTAGCAGGAAATGTCGCCCGTACTTCCGAAGGTGTTTATTCCGTTCAGGCTCCCATTATCATTATGGATGACAATGGATTTAAAGAATACTGTAAAAAGATAGGAATAAAGCCGGAAAAAACAGGATGTATTGTCCTGAACCGCATCTGGGACAGTATAAACAGCAATTTCAGATACAAAGAATATGTTCCATTTCTGACTGCAGAACAGAATACTATCCTTTTGCAGAATATGGAGCAGACGCAAAATACAGTGGAAATTCCCGTCCTTGCATACACACAGGAACCGCCTGTTTTAAGAGAAGAATATGAGAACTATACTCTGGTTCAATTCATTCCTCTTTCTACCTGGAGACAGATTGAAAAAGTGATCGGAAATACCGAGCCAGATACTTATATTCGTATACTGGCAGAAAACAGCAGAGAACTTTCCGCACTAAACGTGCTGGAAACAGAAGCTGCGGATATCATGGAAGGAAACTATACCTTTGAAATAGAAAACCGTATCCAGGAAAAAATCGACAACGATACTATGCTGAATGGATATAAGCTGATTATCGGAGCCTTGTGCGTTCTGCTTGCTATAATCGGTATTGCCAGCATCTTCTCCTATACTTTAAAATTTATTCAGCAAAGGAAACGAGAATTTGCAAGGTATATGTCCATCGGTATGACACCGGAAAGCATGAAAAAAATGTTCTGTATTGAAGCCCTGGTAATTGCCGGCCGTCCGGTATTGATCACCCTGCCCCTTACTCTGCTGTTTGTAGGATTCATGGTAACAGCAAGTTATCTGAACCCAATGGAATTTCTGAAGGCAGCTCCGATCATGCCGATTGTAATTTTCATATTGGTCATTTTCGGTTTTGTGGCATTGGCCTATTACATCGGCGGCAGAAAAATAATGAAATGCAATCTGATTGAGGCACTGCAAAGGGATCATATTTTATAAGAGAATGGTCCGGGCTGTAGTCCCGGACCATTCCTTCATAGCTAAGCACTTTAAAAGTTCTGAAAAATTGATGTCAGCGCCATCAATATAAATATAACAACAAACAAAATCTGTACAACATGTCCGCTTCCGGCTGTTGTTTCCTCGAATTCCATGGGTCTGTCATCAAAAATACCTGGATCCTTCATCCGTTCTTTATACTGAAAATCCTCCAGATAATGCTTCCAT
>DWYL01000143.1 GCA_019118685.1 Candidatus Blautia merdipullorum | reverse complement strand
AATTGTAGACCTTTCCTCCCTTTCCAGTACCAGCGCCGTACTGATAGATCTAGACTCGGGAGAAACTCTGGCAGAGAAAAATCAGAGTCAGATTGTATATCCTGCCTCTCTCACAAAGATGATGACGGTTCTGGTCGCACTGGAAAATATTGAGGACATAAATACTTCTGTGACTCTGCCGGAAGATATCTTCCCGGCTTTACGGGAAGAAGGTGCTTCTATGGCTGGATTTGAGCCGGGAGAAACAGCGACCTACCAAGATCTGCTTTATGGGGCTATTCTTCCATCAGGCGGGGAATGCTGTATCGCATTAGCCAGGAACATTTCCGGATCAGAAGAAGCCTTTGTGGCAAAAATGAATGAAAAAGCTGCAGAACTTGAAATGAAACATACCCATTTTACAAATACTACAGGTCTTCAGGACATTAATCATTATTCAAGCGCAGAAGATTTAGGCGCGTTTCTTAAAGAGGCTCTTAAAAACCAGGCGTTTTATGAAATCTTTACTGCGGATACCTATAGTGTAGCTCCTACTAACCTGCACCCGGAAGGATTCACCTTTCACAGTTCTATGTTCCAGACCATGAAAGAGAGCAATATTCAGGATACATACATAAAAGGGGGAAAGACAGGATTTACTTCTGACGCAGGCTTGTGTCTGGCAAGTCTTGGAGAGGTAAATGGCAAGTCTTATATTCTGGTTACCGCCCATGCGGATGGAAATCATGATACAAATCCGTATCATATTTTGGACGCTGTGTCTGTATATGGGCAGCTTGCTGAGCAGACACAGCCGGAGACAACTACTTCTGAAGATGAGACAGGGTCTGAAGAATAAGGTCTACACAGTAGTCTGTGCCCAGACTGGTGTCCACTGTGAGATGATAATTGGGAGAAAATCCCCAAGGCTGCCGGGTATAATAGCGATAGTTATCCCGGCGGCGTCTGTCTTCCAGACGGATTTCCTGTTCCGCCTCTTTTTGAGACAGCCTTTTAGATTTTGCCAATCTTTCCACTCTGTCTTTAAAAGAACTTCCTAAAAATACCCGGAGACAATGGGGCTGCTCTTTCAGAACATAATCGGAGCATCTGCCGATAATCACGCAGTTTTCTTCATCTGCCAGCTTTTGGATCGCCTGGGATTCTGCCTGAAAGATTTCATCTTTTGGCGCAGGTGTATCCGGAGAATAGGCATACATCTGATTGACCAGATCATAAAGAAGGCTGTTTGTCATTTTTTCCTCCCGGTCTTTAATAAATTTTCTGGAATATCCGGTAGTTCCGGCAATCATTTCAATAATTTCCCCGTCATAAAATTTATATCCTAACTTCTCAGCCAGTTTTTTCCCGATTTCATGTCCGCCGCAGCCGTACTGACGGCCAATAGCGATGGTCCAGTGATCTTCTGCTCCCTGGAGGGCTTCTTCCTTATTTTTTTCAGTTGCTTCCGGATAGAGCAGAGCAGGCAGAGAAGCAAGGAGCCGTCCAAAGAGTCTGGCGATAAATCCGACTAAAAGAGCTGCGATAATGGTACCTTCCCGGACGCCCTGAAGCCTGTGAAAAAAGAGCAGGGACAGGATTCCGGCGATGATGGTCATGGAAGCGTCAAAGGCCACTTTTGTATTCCCAAAATTTGTCTTCCAGGTAAGGACGATAGCCCGTACAAAGGACTCCCCGGGAAGCATGACCACATCTGCCAGCACTTCCATATAAACTCCAAATCCCAGGATCACACATCCGATGAGCAAAGAAACAAGTTTTACCGGATACAGTTCCGGATTCATGTCCCCTAACATAAAAGTTGTAAGGTCGATAAAATATCCGAAAATAATGGATACAGGTATCTGCAGGAAATGCTCCAGCTTAAAGTTTTTCCTCAGTATGATAAGCTGCAGAAAGATCAGCAGAAGACTAAAAAATATGGTAAATTCTCCCAGGGTAAATGGGAAATTCAGACTGAGAACATAGGGGATGGAAGAGATAGGAGAAGTTCCCAGATCTGCCTTTGTGATAAAACTTACCCCGAAAGAATTGATAAATAATCCGATAAGGAAAATAATATAGCGCTTAATTTTTTCTGTCATCTTTCTTTTCCTCCAATGCTTCCATATTCTGATAAATCTTTTCAAAAGTTTTTAAAAAACTTTCCCTCTCTTCTCCGGAAATTCCGGAGAAAGCCTGAGCTTCCAGCTCTTCAAATCCCATGCCTATGGCTTCTGTCATCTCTTTTCCCCTGTCTGTCAGAAAAATATGCCAGGAGCGCCGATTCCCGTTCAGGCTTTTTCTCTGGATCAGACCCTTTTCTTCCATGCCATTGAGGATAGTGGTAAGCGAAGCCGGCTCTATATGACAGGCTGCGGCAATCTCTTTCTGGGCTGCCCCGTCTTTTTCCTGGAGAAAATCCAGAACCTTAGGCTGGCCTAAAGTCAATCCTGTGTCTTTCAGAGAAAGAAACAATTTTTTCTGCAGGATTACATGATTGGCCATCAGCATGTAATGATAAGAAAGTCTCATATACAAACTCCTTTCACAATAGTTAGAATACTAAATATTAGCAAACTAATGATATATCTTAGAAGAAAAATTCTGATTTGTCAATGGTAAAGATTAAAATCCGGATATCCTATTGAAAAGAAAACCAGTTCAGGTTATGCTATATAATAAAGAATTTATTCCAATGCATTTTATCAGAGGAGGAATCCACTTTATGAAAGATTTAAGTCTGACTCAGAAATTTTTTATCTGCACAGTAAATGAAAAAGGAAATTTTTCCAGTTACGATCAGGTGCCGGTAGCCTGTCTCATAGCATCAGGCGTGTTGGAAATGTATATGGCAAAATGTATTTCTATAGAAAAGAAACGGCTTTCTATCGCAGATAAACTGCCGGAATCCATGGAATATCTAAAATCCCTTTACGATATGATAGAGCAAGAGAACGCTAATCGCGGAAAGCCTGTAAAAGCAGAAAAAATCGTGGAGAAATATACAGGCGCCTTTACTGACAAAAAACTTCGGGAACTTACGAATGCTATTGTCCAGTCTATGGATGAAGATATACAGTCGGCGGAAAAAGCAGGAAAAGGCAAGTATATACCAAAAAGGGAAATACTTTTTGATGTGACAGATAATCTCCGCACAGACCTGCTGAGAACTGATCTGCCTTCAAAAGATGCCATTGTCTTCGCTGATCTTCTGGACCGGGCCGGGCATTTAAAGGAATACCTTTCCAAGTATGAGATGAAGGAAT
>DWYL01000142.1 GCA_019118685.1 Candidatus Blautia merdipullorum | reverse complement strand
TGCTTTTCTATAATAAAAGGGAAAAAAACTCCTCTTCATTTTAAGATCATATTCCGTCTTCCTGAAAAAAATACTGAAAAACTGCTTCGGGGAAGCGGTTTATCCTATACAGCGGAAGATATCTTCGGCTTATTCTTAAATTTTCAGTATGACGGAACCCATTTAACCTGTACTACAGGTACTTCCCTGAAAACTTTTTCTTTGGACAAGTCCCTTGATCATGCCTGGGACGATCTTGTTCTAAAGTTTTTTAAACAGCAGCAGATCCTATGGGAATCTGTGTAATATCTATTTTTGGAGGTTATCTTATGATCCAGGATCTTGGCAGCCATTGCTACCACAACGAATACCGTCCTGTACCGCCAAGGGACAACGATTATATTCTTTTCTTCCACGGGCGGCAGGCATTGGTAAAAATCTCCGGGGATACCTTTGCTTTTCCAGATTTTCAGTACGCTGGAAAATATTATCCCCAGGTTTATACATCTTATACTTATTTATTTTCCATTGACGATAGAAATTATTATCTGCCAAAAGAGTCTTATATGGGAGAACTGCCTGGCTATTCTATGGAAGACATTATCATTTTCCGGAACCTCAATCCCCAGGTAAACTGTTTCGCCCTGATCACAGGATATCAGCTGCATAACTGGTACTCTATACGGAAATTCTGCGGCAAATGCGGGCATCCTCTGGTTCCTGACACTAGAGAGCGTATGATGTACTGCCCTCAGTGTAAAAACACCGAATATCCTAAAATTTCCCCTGCTGTGATCGTGGGCATAAGAAATGGAAACAAACTTCTCTTGTCTAAATATGCGGGGGGAACTGCCCGGCGATATGCACTTATAGCAGGCTTTGCTGAAATCGGCGAGACCTTGGAAGAAACAGTGAAACGAGAAGTAATGGAAGAAGTAGGTCTGAAAGTCAAAAACATTCAGTACTATAAAAGCCAGCCATGGTCTCTGTCCAGCAGTCTTCTCATGGGCTTCTACTGCGACCTGGACGGCTGCGATCATATTATTCTGGAGGAAGATGAACTATCTGAAGCAGAATGGTTTGAAAGAGAGGATATCCCATATGACGATTATGATGTGAGTCTGACCAGAGAAATGATGATCCAGTTTAAAAAAGGGCTGGATGGATCGGTCTGTGAAGAATAAATATATTACTCTGCAGTTTGCAAATAACAAACGGAGGAATTTATTATGCAGTACGATATTATTATTATAGGGGCGGGACCAGGAGGCATCTATTCTGCCTACGAACTTACAAAAGAAAATCCCGGCCTGAAAATTGCCATGTTTGAAGGAGGCAATCCTCTGGAAAAGCGCCACTGTCCTATTGACGGAAAAAGGATAACCTCCTGTATCAAATGTAAAACCTGTGCCATTATGAGCGGATTTGGCGGCGCAGGAGCTTTTTCAGATGGTAAATACAACATTACCAACAATTTTGGCGGTACTCTTTATAAGCATATTGGAAGACAGGCAGCTCTGGATCTGATGAACTATGTGGATCATATCAACACCACTCATGGGGCAGAAAACACCAAACTCTATTCCACAGCGGGAACCCGGTTTAAAAAACTCTGTCTTCAAAATAAGCTTCACCTGCTGGATGCTTCTATACGTCATCTGGGCACAGATCTGAACTATGTAGTCCTGGAAAATCTATACAAAGAATTAAAAGATAAAGTGGATTTTTATTTCAATACCCCAGTGTCAACTGTAGATGTTCTTTCTGAGGGCTTTCGAGTAGTGTACGGCGATACATCTGCGGCCTGCAGAAAGTGTATTATTTCTGTAGGCCGCAGCGGCAGCAAATGGATGGAATCTGTCTGCCGCAAGCTTTCCATCCCTACCCTTTCCAACCGGGTAGACCTGGGCGTCCGGGTAGAGCTTCCAGCCGTGATCTTCTCTCATCTCACCGATGAGCTTTACGAAAGTAAAATCGTATACAGAACAGAAAAGTTTGAGGATAATGTCCGCACTTTCTGTATGAATCCTTACGGCATTGTAGTAAACGAAAATACCAATGGGATCATTACTGCAAATGGACACAGTTATGAAGATGTGAAGATGAGAACGGAAAATACCAATTTTGCCCTTCTTGTCTCCAAGCATTTTTCTGAACCCTTCCGGGACAGCAATGGTTACGGAGAAAGTATTGCGCGCCTGTCAAATATGTTGGGAGGAGGCGTTATCGTACAGCGCTTCGGAGATCTGATGAGAGGCCGCCGCAGTACTGTCAGCCGTATCCAGGAAGGACTGGTCCGTCCAACTTTAAAGGCCACCCCGGGAGATCTGAGTCTGGTCCTGCCTAAACGGATCCTGGACGGCATTATTGAAATGATCCATGCTTTAGATAAAATTGCTCCCGGTACAGCCAACGATGATACTCTGCTCTATGGCGTAGAAGTAAAATTCTATAATATGGAAGTGGAGATAGATGAAAATCTGGAGAGTCCTTATAAGGGACTTTATATCATCGGTGACGGCAGCGGTGTGACCCATTCCCTGTCCCATGCCTCTGCCTCCGGTGTCTACGTAGCAAGACATATTTTGGGAACCTTATAACAGTTTTCTGCAGGGTTTCCTATATAAAAATGCTCTGAATTTCTTTTCCGGCATAAAATAACCGCAACCGGAAAAGCTCCCAGAGCATTTTTTATATCAGGTATCTAAACCCCTGTTCTCACACTACTTATTTTGCCAGTTTCAGCATAATTTCATTGCTCCTGGCCACAAATTTGGTCATTTCTTCCGGTGTCAGCTGTCTGTGGCTGATCAGCGCCAGATCATAAAGCTGCTCGCAAAACATCTGAATATTTTCGCCTTCTTTATGTTCCAGTACATACTGCACCAGCTTGTTATTGGCATTTAACACCAGTGTCTCTTGTCCGCCGAACATGGAAGGATCCATGCCATACATATTATACATCTTCATCATTTCCTGCATACGGCGGCTTTCCTCGGAAATCGTCATCATAGAAGATACATTTTCATTTTTCAGACTTTCTACCTTTACAGTCAGATTGTCCTTATTCAGTGCTTTTTTAAAGAGTTCTGACAGTTCTTTTGTCTCTTCTTCCAGATCTCTTCCATCTTCTTCTTTTACAGCATCTGTCACATCCGCGTCAATACGAAGGAACCTTACATTTTCCTTTATCTGTTCCACATGGGAAATAAATGGAGAATCAATGTTATGTTTCAGGATCACTGCATCCAGCCCCTGCTCCTTAAACATGTTGATATACTGGCTCTGCTGCACTTCATCTGTAACATAGTAGATATTGATCTTTTCAGGTTCTTTCTTAGCTTCCTCAGCAGCCTCTTTTGCTGTTTCTTCTTTGTTCTCCTCTGTTACCTGCTCCTGTTCTTCTTTCGCCTCTTCCTCTGTCTTTTCCGAAGTATTTTCCTTAATACAATCTTCCAGAGTCAGATATTTTCCATCCAAGTTTTTATAGAGGATATAATCCATTATTCTTTCTGAAAACTTGCTGTCCTTAATGCATCCAAACTTGATAAAGGGACTGATGTCATCCCAATATTTCTCATAGTTTTCTCTGTCTGTCTTGCACATTCCTGTCAGCTTATCAGCCACTTTTTTGCTGATATAATCGGAGATCTTCTTTACAAATCCGTCATTCTGAAGTGCGCTTCTGGACACATTCAAAGGAAGATCCGGGCAGTCAATAACACCCTTTAACAGCATAAGGAACTCTGGAATCACCTCTTTAATATTATCAGCGATAAATACCTGATTGTTATACAGTTTAATGGTTCCCTCAATAGATTCATACTCCATATTGATCTTCGGGAAATACAAAATACCCTTTAAATTAAATGGGTAATCCATGTTCAAATGGATCCAGAATAGAGGCTCTTTATAATCCATAAATACCTTCCGGTAGAATTCCTTATACTCCTCCTCTGTACACTCATTTGGATGTTTCATCCAAAGAGGATTGGTATCGCTTAAGGAAACTGGACGTTTATTGATCTTCACCATATCTCTGGCAGGAGAAACCTCTACGGTTTCTTTCTCACCCTTGTCATTTTCCTTTTCTTCAGTCTTGGCGTCCTCATGGATATGTTCTACAACCACATCATCATCTCTCAGCTCAGACTCCTCGATCGTCTCATATTCCTGAGGCGCATTAGCTTTGGAAAGGTAGATTTCCACCGGCATAAATGAGCAGTATTTCTCAATCACTTCTCTCATTCTGTATTCATTAGCAAACTCCAGACTGTCTTCATTTAAAAACAGCGTGATCTCCGTACCTACTTCAGTACGGTTTCCCTCTCCCATTTCATATTCTGTGCCTCCGTCGCATTCCCAATGTACAGGTTCCGCCCCTTCTTTATAGGAAAGAGTATCGATATGCACCTCATCTGCTACCATAAAGGCGGAATAAAATCCAAGTCCGAAATGTCCGATGATCTGATCATCATTGGTTTTGTCTTTATACTTTTCAAGGAATTCTGTAGCCCCTGAAAAGGCGATCTGAGTAATATATTCTTCCACCTCTTCAGCAGTCATTCCAAGGCCTGTATCAATAAATTTCAAAGTTTTTTCTTCTGGATTTACAATCACATCAATCTTGTTTTTATGACCTTCCGGGAAAGTGTAATCTCCCATAACCTCCAGTTTTTTCAGCTTTGTGATAGCATCACAGCCGTTTGAGATCATCTCACGGACAAAAATGTCATGATCGGAATACAGCCATTTCTTAATGATCGGAAAAATATTTTCACTATTAATTGATAAAGTACCACGCTTATTAGCCATGATAAATACATCTCCTTTTTCTTCTTTTAGCATTTGGGCTTTCCTTTTCCACTGAACCCCTGTCTAATGAACATATTAATACCCAAACTGCAAAAAGTCAAGAAAAAATTAGCACTCA
>DWYL01000141.1 GCA_019118685.1 Candidatus Blautia merdipullorum | reverse complement strand
AAAAGCAATGGTGCCGATCCTGGAGCTGTTTACAGAATACTGGATTTCAATGTCCAGAGTGCCGCTGGTATCAATATCCGGCAGATCGATTTCCATGTTGGAAACCAGATTGTGTTCATCCGCCTGGCCTATACTGCCGCTGGCTCCATAGGAAGCCATTTTTCCGTTGATGAATACAATGGCGTCCGCCATGTAGCCCATCTTCTTTTCCGGAGTATCCAGAGTCTCGGGAACGGTTACCGTATCAGTGATATACATCATATTTTCGTCCAGAATTACCTCATTTAGGGTTACGGTAATCCCGTCCTTAGACACAGACTGCCCTACCACGGTGGTATATGGTTCCAGATCCTTGGAAATACCAAGCAGCTGCCCAAGATCATAGGTGACAGATTTTATAGCGGCATAGGCGGTGATCCTTGTAGCAGGCAGAGAACCTGCGCCGATGAGGATGGCAGCTGCAGCCGCTACGGCAGCATATTTTTTCCAGCGGTGTTTTTTGCTTCCTGCGCCGGCCCGGCGCTTTGCGGCAAAAGCCTTTTTCCAGTTTCGCATATCTTCCTGAGTCACCGGAGCAGCAGGATAAGATTCCGGGCTGCTCTGCATATCATTTAACAAATCATAAACAGAATTTTTCATAGGTCAGTCTCCTCTCTTTGATTTTGTACATGCCGGGGAAATAGCTTTCGCAGCTTTCTCTTTCCCCTGGATAAATGGTTATAGATTGCCGGTCTTGACATACCGGTGCTTTGACTGATCTCTTCTATATCTTGTTCCTCTATATAGAGTCTGATAAAAAGTTCTCTGTCCCGGGGTTTCAGACAGTCTAGCATCTGCCGGGTCTCTCTGGAAATTTCCTCTTCTATGGCCTGGAGGGCTGTATCCTCCTGGGAGGCCTGGGAGGGAAGATTTTCTTCCCAGCTGCTTTCCAGGAGCTGACGGGCGTGTTTTCTTAAACAATCCAGAGCCTTTAATCTGGCCACGCCGGCGATCCAGTTGGCAAAGGGATTCCGGTCCGGCCGGTAGGAGCCTATGTTTTCCCATACGGCAAAGAAAACTTCATTGATACAGTCTTCCTCATAATGAGCAAGGCTTCCGATATGCCGGCGCACCACGGAACGTACCAGCCCTCCATAATGGAGCATACAGTATTCCAGGGCCTTTTCATTCCCAAGACTTATCTGCTTTATAAAATTTTGTTCTGTTATTTTCATAAGCTCTCCTTCTGGCTGATGTATGCATACAAAATCCGGCAGAAAATTTACCGGCGCCATATGAAAATAGTATAGCGTAAAACACATCTGATGGTTATACCTTATATTCGCAAAAGAAAAAGGGAATCTATCCAAATCTTAAAAATATTTTTTTAAATCTCATCAAAGAGTATTGACAAAAAGCAAAAAATAATTAATTATAGTTAAATAAGCACTTAAAATAAATTAAAAACAGGAGAAAAAGATGAAAATCATATTTGACGAAGAAAAAAAAGTATTTTTGCTTCATACCATAAACACGACTTACGGCATTGCTATTGTAGACGGGAAATACGTGGCTCATATGTATTATGGGAAATATTTAGATGAAACGGATCTTCGCTATCTTCTTCGCGAAGATGAGGCTCCTTTAGTGCCATCTGTGAATCTGCGGGAGAAAGGGGCTTTTCTGGACTGCGCACCCTTTGAATATCCTGAGGCCGGAATGGGGGACTATCGTGAAAGCGCTTTCTGTGTCAGAAGCCAGGATGGACACAGGGCCAGTGAGCTGATTTATACAGGATACGAAATCACAGAAGGAAAACCGGCTCTGGAAGGGCTTCCGGCTGTGTGGGGAAAGAAAGAGGAATGCGCCACACTGAAAATTTTCTGTGCGGACAAACTTCTGGGAATAAAAGTAACCCTTCTTTATTCAGTCCTGGAAGATTCCGACGCGGTCATCCGTTCAGTATTCGTGGAGAATCAGGGGGAGGAAGGGGTTTACCTTGAAAAAGTACTTTCTGCCTGTCTGGATATGGATGACCGGAATTTTGAAGTGCTGGGACTCTTTGGATCCTGGGCAAGAGAACGCCATATCCAAAGAATACCTTTAGGATACGGAAGGCAGAACATTGCCTCTTTCAAAGGAGAATCCAGCCATCAGGAACATCCTTTTATGGCCTTGGTGACCCCTGGAACCACCCAGGAAACCGGAGAAGTCTATGGAATGAACTTCGTATATTCCGGAAATTTCATTGCTCAGGCGGAAAAAAGCCAGTTTGACTCTGTCAGGATGACCATGGGGATCCATCCGGAGGGCTTTACCTGGAAGCTGGAACCGGGAGAACATTTTACTGCTCCGGAAGTGGTGATGGTGTATTCAGATCAGGGCCTTGGAAAGATGACCAGGACCTACCATGATCTGTACAGGCAGCATCTGATCAGAAGCCCTTATCTTCATAAAAAGCGTCCGATTTTGATCAATAATTGGGAGGCTACCTATTTTGACTTTAATGAGAAAAAACTGCTCGAGATCGCAAAAGAGGCCTCTGAACTGGGAATCGAGATGCTGGTCATGGACGACGGCTGGTTTGGAAAGAGAAATCTGGACGACAGCTCCCTTGGGGACTGGTTTGTCAATGAAGAGAAGATCAAGGGCGGCTTGAATAAATTGGTTGAAAACGTGAAAAAACTGGGCATGAAGTTCGGGATCTGGGTGGAGCCGGAAATGATCTCTCCGGAATCTGAACTGTACAGAAAACATCCGGACTGGGCAATCCAGATCCCCGGAAGAGAAACCACACAGAGCCGGGCCCAGTACGTGCTGGACTTTTCCAGACAGGAAGTTGTGGACGGAGTCTATGAGATGATCGCAGAAGTACTGAGAAGCGCGGATATTTCTTATGTGAAATGGGATATGAACCGACAGCTGGCAACCATGGGAAGCAGCGCTCTTCCGGCAGACCGCCAAGGAGAGCTGTACCACCGGTATGTGCTGGGAGTTTACAGAATGCAGGAACAGCTGATCAGGGATTTCCCGGATATTCTTCTGGAGAACTGCTCCGGCGGCGGAGCCAGGTTTGATCCGGGAATGCTGTACTACAGCCCCCAGATCTGGTGCTCAGACGACACAGACGCTATAGAGCGCCTTGCAATCCAGGAAGGAACTGCCCTTATCTATCCGGTATCTGCGATAGGAGCCCATGTAAGTGTATGCCCCAATCATACAGTGGGACGGACTACTCCTTTTGAGACGAGAGGAGATGTAGCGCTGCTGGGAACATTTGGATATGAACTGGACATCACCAGGCTGACAGAAGAAGAAAAAATATTGGTGAAGGCTCAGGTAGAAAAATATCATAAATATAATGACCTGATCAGAGAAGGAGACTATTATCGTCTTGCATCTGCGGCTGAAAACAGATATTATGACAGTTGGATGATTGTAGAGAAGGATAAATCCAAGGCTCTGCTGTTCTATGTGCAGGTACTGGCCCGGGCAAATAGGAAGAGCAGATTTTTAAGGCTTGCAGGGCTGGATCCGGACAAAAGGTATCGGGTTGAGGGAAAAGAGTATTCTGGCAGGACTTTGATGAATGCAGGACTCAGAATAGCGCCGGTAATGGGAGATTTCCGAAGCAGGACTATAGAAATCATAATGTGCCGGTAAAGGCGGAATCTATTCAGATTTAGGAAAAGAGGTGGGTCATGGGGCAGAAAAAGAATGTAAAAATGGAAGATATTGCAGAGACACTGGGGGTAAGTGTTGTTACGGTTTCCAATGCCCTGAAAGGGAAAAAAGGAGTTAGCGACAGCCTGAGAAAAAAGATTGCAGATACTGCAGAAAAAATGGGATACCGCACTGTGGTGAGGGAGAAAAAAGAAGAGAACTCTTATATCATTGGCGTGGCAGTGGCGGAGAAGTATGTCAAAGAATTTCCTTCTTTTTATATGGATATATATAAGAGAATAGCCGCGGAAGCTGTAAAAAAGGGACATCTTACAGTACTGGAAGTCGTTACTTCTGAAAAAGAGGCTCTGGAGAAGCCTTTTGAACCATTCCTGGAACAAAAAACGGCGGGGCTGATCCTGATTGGTGAATTAAATGAAGGATATATAAAAGCAATACGCGGTGCTTATGATATACCCATCGTATGTGTGGACTATTATGATGTTTATGAAGACGTGGATTATATTATAACAGATGGATTCGGCGGTATGGAACAGATGACCAGACTTTTACTGGATCAGGGTTTCTCAGATTTGATGTTTGTGGGAACTCCGGACGGAACAAAAAATATAACGGACAGATACCTGGGATACTGCAAAGCTCTTGAACTGGCGGGATTGGAGGAAGCACAGAGCAATATTCTGCCGGATCGGGATTTTAGCAATGGAGATTACCGTATCCAATTTGAACTTCCGGATAAGCTGCCGGAAGCGTTTGTATGTAACTGTGATAAGACTGCGGAGATCCTGCTGCAAAAACTTAAAGCACGCGGCATACGTGTACCGGAGGATGTTTCTGTTGTGGGCTTTGATAATTACAACACCCGCAATCTGGCGCCTATAAAACTGACGACTTATGAGAATGACGAAAAGGCCATTGCTCAGATCAGTGTGAATACCCTTCTGAAAAGGATTGAAGGAAGGAAAAGGGTATCTGGAGTGCGGATCGTAGGAGGAAGCATTGTTCACGGAAACACGGTGAGACAGAAAGGAGACCTTTAAAATGGCAGATATAAAGATGAAAGATATTGCTGCGGAGGTAGGGGTCAGTGTTGTTACTGTTTCAAATGCTCTTTCTGGAAAAAAAGGAGTCAGTGAAGATGTAAGGAAGCTGGTAGAACAGACTGCCAGGGAGATGGGATATGACAGTAAAAAGCATAATAAAAAAGATCAGGCAAAGGTTATAGGGGTTATTGCCTCAGAAAAATATATTACGGTGGGCAATTCTTTTTACTGGGCGATGTATCAGAACGTGGCATATGAAGCTGCTAAGAACCAAAATGTTACAATGCTGGAAATCCTGACTTTTTCCATGGAAGAAAAAGAAGAACTTCCCAAACTGATGCAGGAAAAGGCTATTGCAGGTCTTATCATCATTGGCTGGATGTCCCGGTCTTATGTAGAAAAGATTGTAAAAGGGGCAGAGGTACCTATTGTTCTTCTGGATTTTCAGTTAAAAGACATCAAATGCGATGCAGTAGTATCTAATAATTATGTGGGAATGTATAAAATGACTCGCTATCTTCTGGAAAGAGGACATAGAGGCATAGCTTTTTTCGGATCTATCCGTGCAAATGAAAACATCATGGATCGCTATTATGGGTATAGAAAGGCATTGATAGAGGCAGGCATCCGGGAAAGAAAAGAGTGGATTCTGGAAGACCGAGATCTTTTGGTAGGATTGAGCAAGGTAGAAATCCCTGAAAATATGCCTTCGGCATTTGTGTGTAACAGCGACTGGGCTGCGGGAATGTTGCACAATGAATTGACCAGCAGAGGATACAAGATCCCTGAGGATGTCTCGATTGTTGGCTATGATAATTATCTGTATGGAAATGGATTTGCCGATAAGTTAACTACTTATAATGTAGATATGAAAGAAATGGCCAGACAGGCAGTGAAAATTTTAAGAGACAAGATACGGGGAAAAGAAAAATATTGCGGCACAAGGTATGTGGACAGCAGAATCATAGAGAGACAAAGTGTAAAGGACTTGAGAATTT
>DWYL01000140.1 GCA_019118685.1 Candidatus Blautia merdipullorum | reverse complement strand
TTTTCAAAAAAAACCGCACAATTAACAGCAAATACGCTGATTGCTGTAAATACCTGCAAATAATCGTAACAGCTTCATACTCACGCCACATTGTTATTTTGGCGACAGCACATATCATCCATAAAGCATATGCAGCCAGGAATATCTGCTCATCCCATTTTGCTTTTCTTTCCATAAGGCCCTCATATCACTCGAAGATATATTATCAGATTTTATTCATTCTACCATATCATGTAGAGTATTTCAACCATACAGATGTGCCGGTTACTGTCAAGTAATCGTTGGCAACGTTCTCTTTGATTTATCTTTTTGTTTATATGGCTCTTCTTTTATATGGAGAATTCATTTCACCTTTTAATATCCGGCCATATACAGCAGTCTCTTCCTTTCCCCTTGAATCTTGCCATCCAGTCCTACCATATGACCGATCGTTGGATATTCATAGCCTTTTCCATCTTTCTTCGGCGCCTTTGCTGACGTTAGAATCTCTCCGTATAATTCTTCTACTTTCTCTTCCTCGAATACGGGTCTTCTCAACCGTTCTGTTACTTCATACAGCTTCCCGCTGCATTTCTTTGCAAGGATCTTTGCCAGATGGTTCCCGCCTCTCCTGCTCCAGCTTCTATGCCCATGTTTCATCCGCTTCGCAAGGACGCTCCATACATGATTCTCCATTGTCCCCATATTCCGGTATTCTAATCCCTCCGGGTTTTCCGGCAGTTCCAATCCCTGGGATTGATACGGCAGCAGCCCTTCCCTGTTATTCTCATAATAACGGATCAGATCTTCTACGTCCTGAATCTCGCCCTCTTCGCACAGGCTATTCCGATAGAGCTCCAGATAGCGGAATACCCCGTCGATTTTTTCTGCCTGCAGGAGTTCCAGGATATCCTGGCATGCCTTTGGATGGTGGATCTTTTCTTTCACCGCTTTATTCCTATGAAAGGGGTCCAACTGGAAACAGGTGCTTTTATCTTTTACTTTCCGGATCCACGATGCTCCATCCGCATTCAAGATCCTCTGGCTTACCTCATCCAGATTAAACATTGTCCCGATCGCCGCCTCCCGGTATTCGTGGAAGTCTTTTGCCTTTGAGAATCCTGCAACCACAACCTTATCCTCCAACGCATAGCGGTTCGGCCCTGTTTTCCTCCAGCCATCATATGCGATCCCTATCTTCATCTCCGCCTTGTCCTGCCCGGCCTTTTTTCTATCTTTCCCCTGCAGCTTTATATAGACTCCATCGGCTTCTTCAAACAAAACCGGGACTTCTTTTTCTCCCTTCAGATGTCCTTTTTTATAGTCCTCTGTCAGTTCCTTTTCTTCTTCACAGATCTTTTCTCCTAAAGCCTGTATGACGTTCCACACTCCCATAGCACTGATTGTCTGCCCTGTCATTTCGCTGACCTTTGCCGCACACTCTCTGTACGAAAGCTCCGTGATCCCTTTTACCAGCAGCTGCGCCATGTTGGTCGAGATCAGACCTACATTTGTTAACTCCAGTGTCTCGTCCAAAAGATAAACGAAATGTCTGGTCCCATCTTCTTCTGTCACCTCATAAACGGTTCTCTGATAAGTCACTTCCCCATAAACGGTCTTTACCGTTGTCTGTCTCATTCCCTTGTTGCGGTATTTCTTTTTGTCACGGCTTTCCATCAGCATCCGGTCATACCTTTCCAGGAACTCTTTGGTAAAGCGTCTTCCTATCTGGCAGACCCATGCATAAATATTTTTCTCTAACTCCTTGAAAGTAACTCCGTTTTGCATTATCATTGATTTCATCATACAGACTCCTTATGTTTTTTCTGGTCAATTAAACAATAAGACAAATCTGTATGTTTGGGAAGAGGTTTCGATCTCTTCCCTTTATTTTTGCCAATGATAATTATACTCTAAGCCTCCGCCACGGTCCCTTCCCCGAGTCCGAAGCCGTGAGGCAGGCCCTCAAACACTTCAATCTCAGCGTCAGTTCCCTGGCTCCTGATCTGTTCAATCCGTTCTTCCATGATGCGGTAGGGTGCAATTCCATCGCTGGTCCCGACGCAGTTATAGGTTGGCGGCTCATTTCCAGTCACCTCAGATAATCCGGTATACTGCATGATCACAGCCGCAGGACGCGGATAAGCCTCCTCCTGAAACGCTTCCGTCCCGTAGCTTCCAAGCCATGCAGCCATTCTTGCGCCCGCGGAGCCGCCCCACAGAGAGTATTCCGATACATCGACCTGCAGCTCATCTGCATTTTCATGGATAAAAGCAATCGCTCGTGCAAGATCCTCACAGGCTGTCTGCGCGCCGGGGCGGTAGATCAGCGCAAAGGCATTGTATCCGTTCTTCGAAAGTTCCAGCGCATGCGGGAAACTGTCCTGCATCACTCCCACATAAACGAATCCGCCGCCTGCATTGCAGATCGCTGTTTTTCCTCCCGGTTCTCCCCTGAAAAAGAGCAGACCGGTATCTTCTTTATCCGGGTCTCCTGCTTTTTCTTCTTCTGTATAAATATCATAAAAAATCTGATTGCCAGATGCAGCCTGCTCTCCAAGGTAATTTACGATCTCCACCGTTTTGTCGGGATTAATATCATTGTACCAGACCAGAATATCTCCT
>DWYL01000139.1 GCA_019118685.1 Candidatus Blautia merdipullorum | reverse complement strand
TGTTGACAAGAATTTTGTCGCCTCGTATACTAATGCCTATATCAGCAGAGAGGAATGAAGAATTGGATAGGATCAATGTACATCTTTTAGGAAGGCCATATGTGGAGTTAAACGGGAAACGCATGAATTTTCCCTATAAAAAAGCAGAAGGATTTTTTTATTATCTCTGTGTAAAGAAGAATGCTACAAGAGAAGAGATCATTTATGTTCTTTGGGGATCAGATAATGAAAATGTAGGAAGAAAAAATTTAAGGGAAGCAGTCTATCAGATAAAAAAACTGATGGGAAAAGAGATATTAGTTACTGAGGGACATACAGGAATTTCTCTGAATCCTGACTATATGCCTGTTATTGACTGGGATAAGGTGGGAGAAGATTATATTCCAGAGAGCGAAGAAGAAGGTTTTTTGTCCCATTTTCATATCAAGAACTGCTATGAATTTGAAGAATGGGTAAGCTCTATGCAGGAGCAATATAATGAGTATATCATTAAATCTGTACGTGCCAGACTTCATGAGGCAGATAAAATGAAGGACATGAGCCAGATACAGAAATATGGAAATATTCTGATAAAGAGAGATCCCTATAATGAAGACCTTTATAAAGAAATTATGGAGATTTATGCTGCCGGCGGCAACTATAATATGGCTATTAAGCTTTATTATGATCTGGAAAAAATTTTAGCAGAAGATCTGGGAGTTGAGCCTTCCGGAGAGATAACAGAAATATTTCACAGAATTTTTAATGTCAAAGGCAATGTTGCTCAGACAGGAGAAAGCTGGAACGTATCTTTTGTAGGGCGGACTGAGGAAATTTATATGATCAGTCAGTGTATATCCGGCGCCGGATATAGAGGGAAACCGCAATGTGTAGCCATTGCTGGAGAAGAGGGCGTGGGAAAAACAGCCCTTCTGAATAAAGCGGCTCAGATGGTAAAGGGCTATCAGAGAGTGACCCTTCATGCTGCCTGCTATCCTGAAGAGAAAGAATATTTTTTAAGACCGTGGAATGATATTTTTTGGGAAATAGAACAATGTGTGGAAAATGGAGTTTTTGAACCTTCTCTGATACAGGAGGAAAGACTGCAGATCCGTCAGATTCTTAAGGGGGCGGGAGCAGGAGAAGAGCTCCGTCAGCCTTCTTTTCAGAGTATTGAGCGGATTACTATAGAGATGTGCAGAAAGATCACACAGTATTATAAGATAGTTCTTTTTCTGGATGATGTCCAATGGATGGATACTATGAGCTTTCAGCTTCTTACCCGTCTGCTTCTTACTGTAGGAACAGAAAATATCCTTTTTATATGCACTTATGATAAGAACAGCGATCAGGCAGTGACAGAGGCCTTTGAAAGGCTGATACGCCAGGATCTGATCAGAATCCTTGTTATAGAACCTTTTACCAGATTGGAAACAGAGGAATTGCTGCACAAATATCTTCCCCAGCTTGGTCAAGAAGAAAAAGATAAGATTTATGAAATGTCCGAGGGAAATGGGTTCTTTCTTATGGAGATGATTAATCTTATTAAAGAAAAGGGGTTTACTCTGGAAATTTCTCCAAAAGCTAACCATGTGATTAAAGCACGGCTGGCAGGGCTTCCGGAAATAGAGAATGAAGTTCTAAATTGTATGTCCGTTTTCCCAGAGAAGATTGCGGTCGAGGAGCTGGAGCTGCTGCTTCCGGAACTGGACAGACTGACTTTGATCAGAATCCTCGAGAAGCTTCAGGAAAGATATTTGATCAAAGAAAGCCTGGTAGGATGGAATATTTATTATGAATTTGTCCATCGAGTTTTTCGAGAATACATCTATGACCGGCAAAGTATGGGACAGCGGCGGATATATCATCACATGCTGGCGGAGTATTACGAAAATCAGGGAAAAACAAAACGAAACTTCCGCAGTCTTCCAATGACCATTTATCATTATGAAAGGTGCCATGATCAGGCAAAAACTTATGAATATAAGATAGCATATCTGAACGAATATTATACGCTGGCCAATGAAAACTTTCCTATTCTTCATTGGGAAATGGAACAGGGAGAAGAGGAACTGGATTCAGGCGCCGGAGCCGGACAGATGCTGGAATTGGCAGAAGAGGTGATAAGGCTTACAGATGATTCTCCTAAAGTGAAGGAAATGAAAATGAAAATGTATTTTTTAAAAGGGCGGTATAAGATTGCTCAGGGAGAATATGATGCAGGTTTGTCTGCAATTCATCAAAGTATAGAGCTGGCGGAAGAACTGCAAAATAAAAGGGCGCTGCTCAATGGCTACAAGCAGATGAGTTTTTACGGGATCCAGGTTGAGAAGCCAGAGCTTGTAAAAGAATATCTGGAGAAGGGCTTTGCCCTTTTAGAAGAAGGGGAAACTGAGGATAAAGGCGTATTTACCCGGCTTCAGGGCTGGTATTATCTTTACAAAAAAGAATATAAAAAAGCTGAGGAAAAATTTCGGGAGGCTATTGAGATATTCAAGTCTCCGGGAGAAGTAGGAGGGTGTTTTCGTATGAGTTCGGCTGCCTGCTATGGCTATCTGGGTGACCTGTATAAAGCCCAGGGAAAGATGGAGGAAGCTGCTTATTACTATGAAACAGCTTTGAAGACAGGTACGGATAAAGTAATGACTAATGGTCTTGGGCAGTTTTACTCCGGGCTGGGGCAGGTGCGGATGCTTCAGGAAAGATTTCGGGAAGGAGAAGGACTTCTTCAAAAAGCCCTGGAATGTTTCAAGCATCATGGATATTACTGGGGACGAGAGCGGGCAGAAGCTTATATGGCTTTGCTGCTGCTGAAAGAGGGAAGAAAAGATGAAGCCAGGAAGTACTGGGAGGAAAGCCGCAGAATTTCAGATAAGATAAGAAATCCTTCCACAGAGCTTCTCTTGCAGCAGCTGGCTGAGGAACTAAAATAGTATATCAGAAAGAAGCTGCCGCGCTGCGCCGGCTGTGGAAGACAGTGCTTTCACGTGATGAAGTTTTAAAAAGGTAATTTGGTAAAAATGCGCATAAATAATAAGACATCAAAACAAAATAATGTAAAAATAACATATCAAAACTAGAAAAAAGCAAAAAGAATTATGCAAAATGACATTTATTGACGCTTTTTTGACGTTCAATACTGTATAATTTTTTGTATACTAATATAAGGAAAAGAGGGTGTGCTATGAGTAACATTATAATTACGGGAAATGACCTGACGCTGGACCAGATTACAGCCATTTGTCGGGGACATGCCAAGATAGAATTGGCCCAGGAAGCAAAGCAGCAGATAATCGAGTCTAGAAAAGTGGTGGACCAGTTGGTCGAGGAGGAGAAGGTAGTGTATGGAATCACTACCGGATTTGGGAAATTCAGTGATGTGGTAATCTCCCAGGACCAGTGCAAGGCCCTCCAAAAAAACCTGATCATTACTCATGCGGTAGGTGCAGGTGATCCTTTTAAGGAAGACATTGCAAGGGGAATTATGCTTTTAAGGATCAACAATCTGGTAAAAGGTTTTTCAGGAATCCGTCTGGAGACTGTTCAGACTATGGTCGATATGCTGAACAAAGGCGTTACAGCATTTATTCCTGAGAAAGGATCTCTTGGCGCCTCTGGAGATCTTGCTCCTCTGTCTCACATGGTACTGCCTATGCTGGGGCTTGGCATGGCGTATTATGAAGGCGAATTGCTTCCGGGAGCTGAAGCGATGAAACGCGCGGGAATCCCAACCATTGAATTATCAGCAAAAGAGGGACTGGCTTTGAACAACGGAACTCAGGCCATGACCTCTGCAGGAGCTCTGGCTGTTTATGATGCTTTGAATCTGCTGAAAGTTGCAGATATTGCAGATGCCTTATGCTTTGAGGCGCAGAACGGTGTAGTAGATGCTCTGGATCCGAGAGTCCATCAGGTGCGTCCTCACTCTGGACAGCTTGCTACTGCCAGAAATCTGCTGAGACTGTTGGATGGAAGCAAGAATACTACCCGTCAGGGAGAAATCCGGGTGCAGGACGCTTATTCATTAAGATGTTCTCCACAGATCCACGGAGCCAGCAAAGATGCTGTGAATTATGTGCTGGATAAAATAAATATCGAAATTAATTCAGTAACGGACAATCCGATTATCTTTAAAGAGGATCAGGCGGGAATTTCCGGCGGAAACTTCCATGGTCAGCCTATGGCTCTTAGTTTCGATTTCCTGGGAATCGGTGTGGCAGAGCTGGCAAATGTTTCAGAGAGAAGGATCGAGCGTCTTGTAAATCCTGCTTACAGCAATTTGCCTGCTTTCCTTACGCCTCACGGCGGGGTTTGCTCTGGATTTATGATCGTTCAGTATTCCGCGGCAGCGCTGGTATCTGAAAACAAGGTGCTGGCTCATCCGGCTTCTGTAGACAGTATCCCATCTTCCGCAGGTCAGGAAGACCATGTATCTATGGGTACGATCGCAGCCAGAAAGGCTGGAGAGATCGCCGCAAATGTAAGAAGAGTTCTGGCTATGGAATTAATGGTTGCCTGCCAGGGCATCGACATGAGAGGCAATAAAGGCCTTGGAAAAGGAACGCAGGCTGCCTATGATCTGGTGCGCAGCAAAGTAGCAACTCTGGATGAAGACAGAGAACTGTATGGGGATATTAATTACTGCGAGCAGATCATCGCAGACGGATCTCTTATCAAGGCGGTAGAGGAAGCCATTGGCGGAGAGATCGAGACAAAGTAAAGAAAGTGTGAGAAGTCGCCTCTGTATTTGGAGAGGGACCCCTTTGACAGAGGCGGCTATGTAAAAAAGAGGGAGGTATTTTCTATGTCAAATTTACTTAATCCTGTAATTGTGGCAGTTATACTGTTGTGTGTGCTTTGCCTGTTAAAAGTAAACGTATTACTGTCTATGTTGATTTCCCTGTTTGTGGCAGGCCTGATCGGGGGACTTCCGATTGTGGCAGACGAGGGCGTCAGCATTATGAACTCCATTACCGCCGGTTTTTCCAGCAATGCCGAAACAGCTTTAGCTTACGTGCTCCTGGGAACCCTGGCATCCTGTATGGCCTATACAGGAATCACAGAAATCTTATCTAAAAAGATTGCAAAGATAGTAAAAGGAAATAAGTGGATCCTGCTGGCAATCCTTCTGGTGATCGCCTGTGCATCCCAGAACATTGTTCCGATCCATATTGCCTACATCCCGATCCTGGTTCCACCACTCTTATCTATGATGAATAAGATGAAACTGGACAGACGCGGCGTGGCTTGTACCATCGCTTTCGGTCATAAGGCGCCGTATATTGCAATTCCCATGGGATTCGGCCTGATCTTCATGACCATCATCCGTGACAACATTAATGACAATGTGGATCCTTCCTGGGGCTGGAATATCACAATAGGACAGATCACATCTGTAAACTGGATCCTTGCCGTATCTATGATCATCGGTCTGGCTATCGCTGTATTTATTACATACAGAAAACCAAGAGAATACAAGGACATTCCGCTGGAAGGCGTACATGAACTGGAAGA
>DWYL01000138.1 GCA_019118685.1 Candidatus Blautia merdipullorum | reverse complement strand
TTCAGCGGCATGGCATAGTGGATATCGCTCTGCTCCTCGATGGCAAAGAGCATCACCTGTATGCCGAACCGGACTTTCCGCACCAGATCTTTGGCAACAACACGTACATTGACGATATTATCTTCATCTTTTAGTATGCTCGCCGCTTCGCTGTCCAGCTCTATGATATCTGACGCCGCCACAGCACTGCCGCCTTCAAACAGCTCATTGTTCAGGAGATCGGCGATCCTGTCCGCCGCTCCCAGGTAGATTTTGGACACTACATCCTTTTTACCCATAGTTCCTCCTTTCGTCCGGGAGGAACACTTCTCTTCTGTGACCCTCCCTGCTTTGTTAAATGTTTCGTTGATAGTGGATTTTAAAAGCATAGAGTTTCACAGATTTGAAATAAAAAGATATGTTCTCAGATATGTAGAAAATCGTGTATGCTTTGAAATGATAGTAGCACGTAATGTTCTTTTTGTCA
Organism: Candidatus Blautia merdipullorum; assembly: GCA_019118685.1. Lineage (GTDB taxonomy): Bacteria > Bacillota > Clostridia > Lachnospirales > Lachnospiraceae > Blautia > Blautia merdipullorum. The sequence continues at coordinate 2,210 of DWYL01000138.1, read as the reverse complement.
ATGAATAATAGAAAGTTACCATTGGATTGGGCGCTTTCATATAATCGTGCATGTCGTAATTCTCCGAAAAAACAATCCAAAAATCTCCTTATATCCACCATTCCGGCGTTAGTTCACTGAGTGTTACAATCTTATGACTGTCATAATCCAGCATAATCTCAATATTTCCATATGTACCCGGCATTAACTGCGTCATAAACTCCCTGCAGGCTCCGCATGGAGGAATAGCTTTTCCGTTGCAGTCCACAGCCATCACACGCTGTATTTCATTCTCGCCATTTGTAATCATACTGAAAATTGCATTCCGCTCGGCACACACTCCCAATGAGCAAGCAGTATCTACGCATACGCCTACATAAATATTGCCCATAGCAGACTCGACCGCAGCAGCAACACCGCCCACTTCAATCAGTGAAGAAATCTTTCTTTTATTTTGAACTTTGCGAGCAGCAATATACATTTTGTCCCATGTTCCATCAAATTGAGCAAAAGCAACTTTCTCTATTTCTCGCACAAAATCTTCTTTTCCATCGCAATAGCCATCAATATCATATGGGAACTTCTGCGCAAGTGTTTTTTTAATTGCAGCATATTCCTCTCGTTCTTTTTCGTGAATACGCATATAATTACGGAACGCAAGGTGCCGCCCTATATTATTCCAATCCTCAGCTTGGAAGATATGAATTTGATGGGTTCGTTCATCTCCGCCTTTGCGAAGATAGCGTCTGTCTGCAATTCCAAACTCGCCAAGATACTCATAGCCAGTTTTAATAAACTCATCTGCAGTATCATCTACTTTTGTAAGACTTTTTACTGCCACCATAATATCAATAATAGGTTTTGCAGCTAATCCCGGCACAGATGTGCTTCCGATATGATAAATTGCAATGCAGTTATCAGCAAGAATTCCCTTAATCAATAAAGATTCTTCTTCATATTTTTTTTGCCACAGTGGATCATAGTCCGTCACAGTAATATGTTGACTCATACTTCACCTCGATAACTTCCAATTTGCCACCATACGACTTAGGATTTATTGTACTCCTGTCAAAATAAAATTCATTAACTGCTCTACATCATCGAAATCATCATAATCCCCGTTTATACCCTCTCGATGATACACAACACCTTTTTTCTCATTTCTCTCTAAACAATCCAGAAGCTTTTCTTCTCCATACTTTTTGACAAACAGGTTAAATGTATATGGTTTAATTTTGCTCAATAATCCTTTTCTGCACTCTTCTTCACACTCATAGCAATGTGTCAGCCCTTTTTCAATCGAACATTTTTTATTCTCACAAGAATCATTATCCGGACAGCCATTTGAGCCACAGCCATTGCAACCTGGATTCTCTGTACATAAACAGCATGCAAGGCCACATCTGGCAATTCCTAATTCCCGTTTCATAAAACCCCTCCTCAACTTCAGATTTACCTGGCAGCCTTGTTTATCCATTCATCAAGAAATTTCATTTGTTCTTCCGTACGAAACCAGTGTTACCCGTTTCTCATCACAGTAAGTGTTACATTAATTATATATTATTTTTCAGTCCTGCCAACATTTTTCTTTCTATTCCTTAAATGCTTTTTGTCTAAAAAGAGCCGGTCACTTGACCGGCCCCTAAAAAAATATTCAGATTGTCGCTTCTTCACCCAGAAAATCCTTTACACGTTCAAGGCTTATTTTCAATTTATCCGCTATCTCCTTCTGCTTATAGCCTTTCATGTACAGACGAAATATATTCCTGCCGATTTCTATTCCACGCGTTTCACCGCGCTCCTCACCACGTTTTTCTCCATCTGCCACCATCATATCTATCGCTTTGCACATATTGTAATCCTCCTGCCCTACGTCTTTTTTCAGTTCCTTCAATTCTCCTGTCTTTGACATGGATGCGATCATATCGTATGCGTCCTCTGTCAGGCTGGAGAACTCTTTTGTATTTTCTTCAATAAATTCTGTAAGTTCTTCAGGTTCTGATGCGCGCTGCAGAAATCCGAACACCAGCTTGAGGTCAGTGCGGAAACGTTCCGCGTGGGGATATCTCCTCACGTCGATCAGGTGGACGGGATAATCCGCGATCTTCTCACGCACTTCTTCCGGAAGGGTATTCAGCTTCATCATCTCTTTCAGGCAAAGAGGACCATCCCATTTCTGTTCGCCAAAATACAGTACTACGCTGAACACCGGGACCAGACTGTCTTCTCTG
>DWYL01000137.1 GCA_019118685.1 Candidatus Blautia merdipullorum | reverse complement strand
AGATATCAGTCAGCAGATCCTATATAAGCGAATTTAAAAGACGTCTGAATCTTTAAATTTGAGATATGAGTGTTCTTCTTAGTATGTATCGGCTGAGTCAGGGCTGAAATAAGAGATATAAAATAAGACAGGGAGGGCGGCAAAATGAATATTTATCTTGGAATAGATATGGGAACTACGAATTTAAAAGTTATGGCCTTTGATGAAAGCGGTGAGATGGTGTCAGCCTACAGTGAGCCAACGCCCTGTATTTACCTTGGAAATCGTTCTGCAGAGATGGATCCTGTCATGATCTGGAGAATAGTGAAAAAAGGACTGCAACATGTGTGTAGTTCTACAGACGGTACAATTAGATCTGTGGGTGTATCTTCTATGGGAGAATCCGGTATATTGTGCGATGAAGCCGGAAAGCCGCTGTATCCGTTTATTATCTGGTATGATGTTCGTCCGCAGAAAGTATTGGAGAGATTTATGGAACACCTATCTCCGGAGGAAGTGTTCCTGGAAACAGGGCAGATTCCAGCAGTAAAGTACGGCTTAATGAAGCTCTTATGGATAAAGGAACAGTATCCGAAATTATATAATAAAGCAGCGCATTGGCTTTCTGTGGAAGACTGGCTTCTATATTGCTTAACCGGAAAATATGCAACAGATTATTCTATTGCCGCAAGAACTATGGCCTTTAATCCTGTCACAAAAAACTGGTCGGATAAAATACTGTCAATTGCGGGGGTAAGCAGGAAGCTGTTCCCAAAACCTTATCCTGGAGGAACGCTGGTTGGAACAATAAAACAGGAACTGGCAGAAGAATTGAGGCTGCCGGCAGACGCAGCAGTGTCCACCGGAGGCCACGACCATGCCTGTGCCGCGATCGCAGTTAACATTTTGGAAGATAATTGTGTTCTGGATTCGATGGGGACGGCTGAAGTGCTGATGGCGGCATCTGAAAATCCGTTGTTATACAGCGCGGCATTTGAAACGCAGTACTGTGTCTATCCACATTGCGGGGAACGGCTGTACCGTATTGTCACATCAAATCAGTCCTGCGGCGCGTGTATTGAGTGGTATCTGAATACATTTGGAAAATTGATACGGCGGGATGCGGAATTGTCTGGAGAAAACCCATATGAAATTCTTACAGGAATTGCCGAAAAAAAGAAGGATGACTCATCAGGTGTGGTCTTTTTACCGTTTATACGTGGTTCTGTAGAGGGTGAATTCATAAAAGGTACGTTTATTGGATTACATGATCAGGATACGGAAAGTGATTATATAAGAGCTGTATTCGATGGACTGGGGTATGAGATCAGGACCCAGATAGAAGGTTTCCGTTCTTTAACCGGTAACACTATAGAAAAAGTGAAAGTAGTTGGCGGTCCAAGCAAATCTTCTTATATCATGAAGCGGAAAGCGCTTACGCAAAACTGTGATATACAGACGCCTGTATGTCCGGAAGCTGCCGCCAAAGGGGCAGCATTGCTTGGAGCGATCGCACGGGGTGACTATACATTCAGTGATCTTGAAAGATTTTATCAGCCCGGAAATTTCTACAAAAGACCGGAGAAAGATGTGATGTATAAAAACTATCAGAGATATTGCCTGTATAGAAATGGAATGAAGGACTTATATCTGGCTGATAGTCTGGTAAAAAAGCAATAAATACAAGAAAAAGGAGGAAATTAAATGAGTAAGAAAATAGCGGTGATTCACACCAGTTTAACAATTTTTCCAAGTATGGATAAGGAAATCCTGCGACAGATACCGGATGCGGACATACATAACATCATTGATGTGAAAATTCTGAGCGATGTGATGAAAAATGGAGGTATCAATGAAGATATAAAAAAGCGCATGACCATGTATGTTCTGGCGTGCGAGTCAATGGGAGCTGATATTATTTTGAATGCCTGTTCATCTGTAGGAGAAGCCTTTGATGTTGCTCAGAGTATAACGACTGTGCCATGTCTCAAAATTGACCAGGCAATGGCTGAAGAGGCGGCTGAAGTCGGGAGTAATATAGCCGTATACGGTACAGTAGGTACAACCCTGGAACCAAGTGCGCGTTTGATCGAGCGTGTGGCCGCAGAAAAAGGAAAGTCTATCACTGTCACAAAGTACCTGATCGATGGAGCTTTTCAGATTTTGTCAGAAGGTGATACAGAAACACATAACAAAATGGTTCTTAAGAAAATTATGGAAACAAAAGACGATCATGATGTGATCGTATTAGCACAGGCGAGTATGGCGGTTTTGATTCCGGAGATGAAAGATTTTACACAGCCTGTTTTATATAGCCTTGTAAGCGGAGTTACCAGATTGAAAGAATGTCTTGAAAAATGAAAAGTGGATTTTGCGTAAGCTTAAAAGAATTAAATATGCTGACCAGATACCTGGAAAATTGTGATAAAAAGCCGCTGGATTTTGTTGATTTATCAGGGACTGAAATCTGTGAATTAACGGAGAAGGATACGGAAGCTTTGGCGGAATGTCTGTATAAATATCAGATTCCCTGTATGGGAATACATGCATCTTTTCCGGCTGATATAAAATTTATCGGAAAAGAAAAAAAGATTGCTTCCTTGGAAGATTATACCAGAAGATTGGCTGAAAGATGTGATATTTTAGACTGCAAAAGGATAGGAATCGGAAGTCCTGGATCAAGGTTTAGAGATGCAGATATTTCAGAAGAAGAGGCAGATGAGCAGATGATGGATACACTGTACCGGATACGGCAGCTGACTCAAAATCAGATGATCTTGCTGGAAAGTATTTGCCCCGCAGAGACAAATTATATCAATTCTGCGGGACATGTGGAAGCATTGGTTAACCGGATGGACGACCCAGGCATTGGAATCATTTGTGATATTTATCATTTTTTTTGCTGCAATGAGCAGATTGAAGGTCTGGATTCTGCGTTCTGGAGCAAAGTTGTTTACTTACATATAGCAGATCCTGATGGGAGACGCTATTTATCAAAAAGTACAGACAGTTCTTTTATTGAATATGCCGGGCAGATCCTGAAAAAGGCATATCGGGCGTATGGTATTGCAGTTGAAGCCGGTACTGAGCAAATTACAGAAGAACTGGAAGAATGTAAAGCTACACTTCGATTATTGGAAAGTGAGATGAATTTATGAAAAGCATTTTTTTGAAAAAAAAGCATTTGATTATTGGCGTAGCCCCGCTTCGGCGGACTGCCTGGACACATAAACCGTTTAATCAGCCAGAGGCAGTTAAGTGTAAAAACAGTATTCTTGATTTTTTGAAGCGCTACGAAGAAAGTGATATCACATTTATTGATCTGGAAGGGATTACTGAGGATGGGCTGCTTTCTAATATTCCGGATGCGGACAGGATTGCAGATTATTTTTCTGCAAAAAAGGTTGATGCAGTATTTGTTCCTCATTGTAATTTTGGAAGTGAAGAATCACTGGCGCATCTTTGTGTGAAAATTGGAAAACCAGTATTGATCTGGGGGCCGAAGGATTATGTGAATCCAGACGATTTGTACAGATACAGAGATTCTCAATGCGGGCTGTTTGCTTCAGCAAAAGTATTGCAGATGTATAATGTTCCGTTTAGCTATATTGAAAACTGCGATATCGAAGATCCCGTTTTTGACGAAGGATTTCGTAGATTTCTGGCTGTTGTATCGACAATCAAAGCCTTTTCCGGTATGCGTATTGGACAGATTGGCACACGGCCGAATCCATTTGCTTCTGTAAAGGTTAATGAAATAGAACTGCTACAGAAATTCGGTATTGAGATAGTGCCGATCACAATGCAGGATCTTGCGGGAAAAATTGAGAAATTGAGGAACAGTGAGCCGGATAGAATCAGGGAAGAAGCTGACAGTATGCAGGCAATATACCGTCTGGATGGGGGAACTACATACGATCATTTGAAAAAAGCTGCGGCGCTTAAGCTGGCTGTAGAAGATTGGGCAATAGAGGATGATCTTTCGGCGGCTGTTGCAATGTGCTGGGGCCCAATGATCGAAACGACAGGCATTGCTCCGTGTTTTGTTCTGGGAGATGTCTGCGATGACGGCTTTCCGTTTATTTGTGAGACGGATATTCATGGTGCAATTACGGCAGTTATGGCGATGGCGGCTGCAAGGTACGAAACACCGATATATCTTGCCGACATGACAATTCGGCATCCGGATAATAAAAACAGTGAACTGATGTGGCACTGCGGAGTTTTTGCCAAGAGTCTGGCAAAAGAGGGGGAAACGCTGAGACTTAACAGGCATTACAATAGATTATGCCCCACAGTAGGAGAATGGGAACTAAAGGGCGGAGATATCAGTGTAGTACGGTTTGATGGCATCAGAGGGGAGTATTCCCTATTTCTTGGTGAGGCTAAAGGAACAGACGGACCGAAAACAGTCGGTTCCTATGTATGGATTGAAGTAGAGGACTGGCCGAAATGGGAGAAAAAACTTATATATGGCCCCTATGTACATCATTGTGTAGGGATTCATGCAAAAATAACGGATATCCTGGAAGAGAGCTGCCGTTATATTCCGGGCTTAAGACCAGATTGCCCATAAAGCAGAAACGAGGTAAGTGAAAAATGATTAATACGACAGGAAAAGTTTTAAAGGATTTATTAAAGGCAGCAGATGAAGGCGGTTATGCCATTCCGATGTTTAATTATACTGATCTCTGGGATCAGATGGCAGTGCTCGAAGCCGCTAGGGAACTTCACGCCCCGGTTATGTTTGCTTCGATTCCCAAAACTGTAAATGAGATCGGTATTGATATCCTTGGAGCGATCGGTAAAATTCGTATGAATGAAAATGATTTTCCGATTATCCATCATCTGGATCATTCAAATTCTGTTGACCTTTGCAAAAAGGCGGTCGATGCGGGATATCCCTCCGTAATGATCGATGCATCC
>DWYL01000136.1 GCA_019118685.1 Candidatus Blautia merdipullorum | reverse complement strand
CATTTTCTCTGGTAACCGTCACATATTCATTATCTGTTAAAAGACAGAAATATAAAAGAAGCTCTGGAATACCTGGAAAAACTTATGGGATACATAGAGACGGGAAACCGTCCATTTTGTAAAAACAGTGTTGTAAACACTCTTCTGAATGCAAAGTATAACCAGGCTTCTGAGCAAAACATTGACTGCTTTTTCAGCATCAGCATTGACGGTTTTACAAAAACTGGATGATATTACCCTGTGTTCCGTCTTTGCTAACACTTTAGACAACGCCATAGAAGCCTGCAGCAGGATCCCCACTCCCACGGCCTGGGAATCGCCTCCGTTCAGGAAATTATAGAAAAAAACGGTGGAACCCTGGACATCTCTTACACTGAGAAGGAATTCCGCCTTACAATATTCCTCTGATAAAACAGTAAAAGACTGCCCTACCGTCCCAGTACCGGAATATATCTTCCTGGCCTTTACCGATAGGGCAGTCTCTCAATTTTTATTTTTTGTATTCAAAGTCCGGGATCTTATGCCATCTGTCTCTGAAGTAATGAGCCACTAATTTCGGCTTTCTGTCTCTGGTAAAGATTCCCTTCTTATTTCCCTGGACTCTCAGCAGGCTCTGGCTGGTAGCGAAGTCTGCAAAGTTCCAAACCTGCTCTCCTACTACAGAGTCATAGTCATCAAAGACTTTATTGTTCATTTTGTAGTATTCTACCTGGAATTCTTCTGTATACATTACAGGTGTGGTGTCATGCATACCCATAACTGTATCTGCACCGTACTCGGTAAATACCACTGGTTTTCCGATGGTCTTCCAGTAGTCTAATTCTTTTCTGAGGGCCTGTTCCGGCAGTTCCAGATCCGGCCCGCCAAAGTACCATCCATAGTAGCGGTTCAGGCAGATCACATCGCTGAGTTTTGCAGAGCAGTCTTTTTCAGGAGGCGCCATCTGTACACTGATCAGAGTGCAGGGACGTTTCTGAGGATCCAGCTCTCTTGCCAGCTCATAAAGAGGTGCGAAGTAGTCATAAGCACCTTCACTGTAGGAATCCGGCTCATTGGCAATACTCCACATAACCACACAGGCATGGTTCTTATCTCTGGAGATCAGGTCACGGATCACGTCTTTGTGGTGTTCCTGAGTCTGTACGCCATGTTCTTTATCAAAGGTGCTGACTTTCTGTCCGTTGAAGTTTGCACCGCCGCCGAAATCCAGGTTTACGCCTACAGCCGTGGTCTCGTCAATGACTACAAAACCTTCTTCGTCGCAGAGACGCATCATTTCCTCGCTGTATGGATAATGGCTGGTACGGAAGCTGTTGGCTCCCTGCCATTTCATCAGAGACATATCCTTGGTGTTCATCGGCAGGTTCATACCTCTTCCGTTAGGGAAGGTGTCCTCATGTCTTCCATAGCCTTTGAAATAGAAAGGTCTTTCATTGATCAGGAACTTGGTTCCCTCTACTCTTACTGTTCTTACACCGTAAGGCAGTGTGTAAACGTCTTCCCCGAAGGTCACTTTCACATCATAGAGATATGCCTTCAGAGGCTGCCACAGATGCACATTCTCAATTTCCAGAACGCCCTGAGTTCCCTGACCCTGAGCTACCAGATTTCCTTCTTTATCAAAAACTTCTACTTTGCAGTCTCCAGTTCCCACAGTATCTACCTTGTAAGAAACTCTGGCAGTAGTTCCGCTTACCTCAGGAACCAGAGTAATATCTTCAATGTAGTCCTTTGGTGTCGTATAGATTTTTACTGGTCTTGTAATTCCACAATAGTTGAAGAAATCGAAGTTGGGATTATTCTGGGGTTTTGCAGAGCTGGAAGAACCGAAGCCTCCCATTCCGTTCATCATATTGGATTTCCCGCCGATAGGAAGGGTTGTGTAGTCGATCACATTGTTAACGGCAATGGTCAGAAGGTTGTCTCCATCCTGAAGCTTCTCTGTAATCTCCACTTCAAAGGGAAGGAAGCCGCCCTTATGCTCGCAGATCAGTTCTCCGTTTAAGTAAATTTTTGCATAGTGAGTAACTGCCGCACACCGAAGCATCACTCTCTGGGTCTTCACAAAGGAAGGCATGGAAATCTTTCTCTGATAGAATACCCAGCCGTAATGATCTCTGAAGTCAATGCCTTCCTTCAGGTCATTATAGGAAGCCGGCACCGGCATAGTCATAGGATCTTCCAGGGGAGCTTTGTACCACTCCTGGTCAAAGCCTTCTCCATTGTCCAGCTTGAAGTTCCATACGCCGCTTAAGTCGCTTAATAATCTGGATGGTGTCAAAATCGGGTATAACATAAAATTCCTCCTTTTTCTCAGAGCACAGCTCTGTAATTTTTATTCCCATTTCACTGCTTAATTAAGAAACAGTGCCGGTTAAGTTTCCCCTGCCGGCACTGTACACTTACTGCTTATTTAAATTATATTTTCTTATTTCTTTCCTTCTCTTTTTGCTTTCAGCACTGCAATATTGCTGTCAACTTTCTTCTTGCCCAGCGGATATACAAAAATCAGAGCAAGAGCCATCAACAGGAATCCTGCTGCGGGAACCAGACAAGAAATATCATAAATTCCGTTTAAAACATCTGGATCAAAGGCTGTTGCCTCTGTATATCCTACAATACCCAGAAGAGCTCCTGAAAGTCCTGAAGAAGCAGCCTGTCCCATTTTACGTGCAAAGGAATACACGGAATAGAAAGTACCGTCAGATCTTTCTCCCTCTCTCACCTCTGCATCATCAATTACGTCTGTGATCATAGCCCAGCAGTTTACATTGAAGAAACCGATTCCCAGATATCCGATGGTATAAAGGGCGATAAACAGATACAGATTATCTGTATGGAGAATAAAAGCAATGAAAAATACCACTGCTCCTAAAATCCCGCCGAAAGCAGATAATTCTTTCTTACCAACTTTAGCTGCCAGAGTCGGTACAATAAAGGCCAGTACAATAACCAGGATGTTTGCACAGAAGCCAGAAATTGATACACCCTCTTTACTTCCGAAGTAGTTCGGGAAGATGTACTGTCCCATACTGCCTAATGTAAGCTGTGACAGAAGGAGAAGCAAAGCTGCCAGTACAATACCGATCAGAGCACGGCTGGAAATCAATGTTTTCAGCAGATGGATAAGGCTGAACTTTTCTTCTTTTTTCTCAATCTTTACACGCTCTGTAGTCAGATTATAGCAGATCAGATAGCAGATAACAGCACAAACAGAGCAGATTGCTCCTGCGATTGCCATATTTGTACCGGAAATCAAAGTATGTCCTTCTGCATCTTCATAGTAAACGAACATAGGAAGAACAACACCGATGAACATACTTGCTAAAGTTGCGCCAATAGTTCTCCAGCTGGACAACTCTGAACGATCTTTTGCTTCAGCGGAAATTGCAGATGCCATGGAACCGTAAGGAATGTTGATTCCTGTGTAGCAGATACTTCCCCATAACAAGTAGGTTGCAAACATCCATACGATCTTGAACGCCATAGGCATATCCTTAAACCATACTGCATACATCAGGAAAGATGCCAGAGCCACAGGTCCGCACATCCTTCTGATCCAGGGAAGAAATTTTCCCTTTGCCGTAGGGCGGCTGCGGTCAGCGATCTGTCCCATGGTTACATCGGTAAAGGCATCCACAAATCTGGCCACCATCATCATCATACCAACGATGACAGGACTCACACCCATAACGTCTGTGTAAAATTTCATCAGAAACGTTGATGAGAGGATGAAGGTAAAGTCATTACCAAAATCACCGAACATGTAACCGAGTTTGTCCCTCATACCGAAAGGCTGGACTTTGTTCGTAGTGTTACTCATTAAAAATTACCTCCTTCTACATTACATATGTAAGTCGTTAGTATTTATTATATATTAATTTTCTATAAAAACGTTAAGACTTTTTTTATATTTTTCGGTATAATTTTTGTGTAGATTGAAATCGCATAAAAATTATACTATAATAAATAAAAATATTACCAATGGAGATACGTTTATGGAAAATGTTTTAATAGATTTTACAAGGAAACTGTTCAGCGAATTACGG